>DRKE01000085.1 GCA_011051925.1 Deltaproteobacteria bacterium | reverse complement strand
TCTGCAGTTCAGCCGCCTCCGGGAAGCGAAACTCAAGCGGAAGGGCCTCGGCAACTGGCGCGCCGATCACGAATTCAAGCTTCGGATCGGATTCAGCAAGGCGCGTTGGTCGAATGCATTCGAGGTCTGGGGACGGGTTTCCGAGGAGGACCGCCTCGAACGGCTCGTTCACTGGGACCCCCTCGACAAGAACCGGACGGGCGAGGGCTTCTATTTCGCGGGCTTCAGCGAGCGGCCCGAGAAGATCTACGTCGCGAGTGAACGCGAAACCGGCCGTCTCGCCCTCTACGAATACGATCTCGCCGACAAGCGCATGGGGCAGCTCGTGTTCGCGTCGCCCGACCACGACGTGTCCAGGGTCATGACGTCGGCGGTCGATGGCCGACTTCTCTCCATCGGATACCGGGACACCCATCCGAGGATCGAATACGTCGACGCGGAATTCCGCGATCTCTGGGCGCCCATCCATCGCGACTTCCCGGACCGCACCCTCACGATCGTCGACATGGACCGGTACGAGAAGACGTCGATCTTTGCCGTCTCGGCCTCCAACCTGCCTCCTGTCTACTATCGACTCGACAACACGAGCGGCGAGTATTCGCGCCTCTTCCGTTCGAAGCCCGCGCTTTCGGAACTCGAGCTCCCGAAGACCACGCCCGTCACGTTCCGGTCTCGTGACGGCCTCGAAATCCACGGCTATGTCACACGCCCGCACGGCACGGACGGACCGAATGCAACCGTCGTCTTTCCCCATGACCGGCCCTTCTCGCGGGACGTCGCCGGCTGGAATGCCGTCGTCCAGTTCCTCGTGAGCCGGGGATTCACGGTCTTCCAGCTCAACTATCGCGGCTCGACGGGATACGGCCGGGCCTTCCGGGAGGCCGGCTATCGCGAATACGGCCGCGCCATGCAGGACGACATCACCGACGGCGTTCGCTGGCTCGTCGCCGAGGGGATCGCCGATCCCGATCGGATCGGGATCTTCGGAATCGGGTACGGCGGCTACGCCGCGCTCTGGGGCCTCTGCTCGACCCCCGATCTCTATGCGGCCGGCGCGAGCTATGCGGGGATCAGCGATCTCGTGACCCTGCTCGCAGACGACGCGCGGGGCTACGTCGATGACGTCACGACCCGCAACAAGGTCCTCACCGGCTCGCGCTGGTCCGACCGCGACTACCTGGACTCGGTCTCTCCCGCGAAACACGCCGACCGGATCCGCGTCCCGGTCCTGCTCGGCCATGGCACCGACGACTGGGACGTCCACATCCGCCACACGGACCAGATGACGAGCGCCCTCGAGGACGCCGGCGTCGAGCACGAGGTCTACCGCTACCGCGGCGAGAGTCACGAGTTCATCGACGAGCGGACCCGGATCGACTTCTACCAGAAGCTCGGCGCCTTCTTCGAGCGGACCTTGAAGCCGGACCCGGCACTCGTGCTTCGACCGGCAGCGACGACCGGCTGATCGGATCGCTCGACAATCCAGCGCCTCAGGATCGATCTCCGCTTCGACGGTGTGGAGACACGACGGGTGATCCATCGCTTTCGAACGATCGAAGGGATCGGAAGCCGACTCCGAAGCTCGCCAACCCGGAGGGTACGGGGGATGCCTGAGGGCCTCCCGGCCCTTGATCCATCCGATCCGCATCGAAGGCGGATTGGAACAAGCAACCTGCTCAGGCGACAGAACCGGGAGCGGGCGTTGCGGACGACGGCGGTGACGCCCCCCTTCCCGAACGAGGCCTCGCTGCCCGAACGGGTCAAGTCGATGGTCGCCGAGATCAGCGACGCGTGGAAAAGGGGACCGACGCTGCGACGTCCAGCTCTGCGAGGAAGCGCCGAACCGCGGGGCTCTGGCTCCCTCGCCTCAGAGCGATCCCCCTGAAGATCTGGATCCGTTCGTCGTCGAAGGGGACCAGCACCACGTCCGTCCGGTCGTCTGGCATCGAATCGGGAGGCACGAGGGCCCATCCGATCCCGGATGCAACGGCATTGGCGATCATGGCGGTGGGATAGATGCCCCTGCGGAACCGGATCTCCCGCTCGAATCCTCGCAGGGTCTGCATGATCTGGATGTAGAAGCCGCTCTCCGGACGCAGGGCTCCGACGATCAGGACCTCACCGCGCAGGATCTCCAACCCGACCCGGGGCCGCTTTGCGACCGGGTGATCGGCGGGTACGAGAAGTCGGAGCGGCGTCGGGCCGAGCGACTGGATCTCGAGGTCGACCAGATGGGTGGGGGACGGCGGCGTGATGAACGCCAGGTCGAGCAGACCGGAGGCCACGCGTTCGCAGAGAAGGGGCGTGTAGTCCTGCTCGAGATGCACCTCGACGGCGGGGTGTGCGGCGAGGAAATCACTGAATCGGCGGGGAAACCAGCCGTACTGGAAATCGTCCGTGTAGCCGATACGGAGGTGTCCCGCGTGTCCCGAACCGAGGTCCCGCACGGCGTCCTCGGCCCGCCCCAACCGAGCCAGGATATCGGCAGCGTGGTAGGCGAGTTCCTCTCCCTCAGGCGTGGGCTGCATTCCTCGCGAGCTTCGCTCGAAGAGACGGACCCCGACCCTCTCTTCCAGCTGGTGGAGCGCGCGGCTGAGCGGCGGCTGTGCGATATGCAGACGCCGCGCCGCTGCCCGAACGGATCCGTCGCGTGTGATCGCGTCGATGATCTGCAGGTCCCGGGTGGAGATCCGATGCATGCGAAGATGATATCTATCTGATATCACTATCGCCAATATTGGTACTTTTACGGGTTCGCGATCCGATCCATATTCGAGGGGCGCTGACACGCATTCATCAAGGAGGCGCGCCCGATGCCGACGAACCCCGACTCCTGTTTCAGCCGTTCCGTACCCGAGGCGGACGAGAAATTCGCTGCAGCCGCCGAGGCGGCGGGCGCGCGAACGGAGTGGTTCGAACATCCGAAAGCCGACCCGGCGGGCCGCCCCATCGGCACCCGCGTCGCATGGCTCGGTCCCGAGGACGCTGAACAGGTCGCCCTCTTCGTCTCGGGCACCCACGGCAACGAAGGCTGGGCCGGCTCCGCCATCCAGATCGACAGCCTGCGAAGGGATGTCTTCGCCAATCTCCCCAGCGATACCGCGGTGCTGATGATCCACCTGATCAATCCCTGGGGCTGCGCCTGGGGCCGAAGGGAGAACGAGGAGAATCACGATCTCTTTCGGGATTTCATCTACTACCGGCCCGAGAACCGCTATGACGACAGCCTCTATAC
>DRKE01000084.1 GCA_011051925.1 Deltaproteobacteria bacterium | reverse complement strand
GTGTTTCTACTGAACGAGCTCCCATTCGCTGATGCTCCGTGCGAGCATCGAGACGACCGGAGGCGAAGTCGATCTGCGCGGTGTCGCGAGCGGGGACGACGCCGAACTCAGCGCGATCCCCGGAGCCGCGGCGTTGTTGGGTCTGGTCGAAGCGGTCGTCGGTCTCGATGGAAGAACAGTCGATCCCGGAATCGCGGAAGCCGCTCGGGCACGGGTCCGCGACGAGCTGGGGACCGAGGCGCTGGTCGATGCGGCGGCCGTCATCGGGAATTTCGAACGCATGAACCGGATCGCGGACGCGACCGGGATTCCCCTCGATCCGCCGGTCAACGTCGCGACGGAGACATTGCGCGCCGAGCTGGGGATCGATCGCTACGGGTCCGCGAGGAACGCCCGCCCCGTGAAGGGTTGGCAGCGGATGCTCTGGCGCGGGATCGAGCCGCTCGCCCGGGTCGGATTGCGGCTCGTCGGTCGTCGAACGCGATCGGGAGGCCGCCTTCCGTCCGACTCGAGGCCCGCGGGCGACTGATCGCGCTGCTCAAGGTCCGCGGGCGGCCGGGATCCGGTACTCTCCCCTTCGTCATCACAACGAGGGAGGGGAACCGATCATGTTGGATCAACCCCGCTGGTCGAAGTGGTCCCTGTTGAATCTGCTGGCCGGCTTTCTCTGGCTCTCGCAGGCGAACGGGCTGGGCCTTCTGGCGGGCCTGCCGCTCTGGCTCTTCGGTTCGGCTTTCCTGGCCTCGGGTTTTTCGCAGCTTCTCTGGCCCGGAGACAACCGGATCACACAGACCGGCGCCCTGGCCGGAATCCTGGGCGTCCTCGTCGCACTTCCCTATGGCTTCGGAATCGGTCTGGGCGCGTTCCTGCTTCTCGCCGGGAGCGCGTTGGCCGCGGCCTGGGGTGCGGGGCGCATGGCCTTCCAGCTCGAGCCCCACTACGAGGACGTCCCGGTTCCCGAGCCCACCCTCGAGCTGGCGGCCAAGGTGGCGCTCGACGAGGCGATTCTCGGCTTCGAACAGTTCGCCTCCGCCGGATTTCCCCTCGACGGGACCCTCGAGCGGGTGATCGACGAAGTCGATCGGATCCATGGGCTCTTCGCGAACGCGGGGCTGCTCGAAAAGCCCGAGGCCTATCATGTCATGCCACCGGAACTCACGGATCCCGACGTCCATCGGGCCACGATCGCGGGTCATCGGGTCGAGGTCCTGCGATTCGAGAGTGGATACAGTCCGGCCGAGGGAGAACCCGGGCGTGAACGCTGGCTCGGCTACGAACCCTGTCGCGAGGCTTGGGCGCACGTGCTTCGCCATCCCGACGAGGGCGGTGACCGGGCACGGCCCTGGTTGATCTGCACGAACGGCTACCGGATGGGGTTTCCCCGGATCGACATCGGCCTCTTCGAACGCTTCTTCGAGTCGTTGGGCTTGAACGTCCTGATTCCGGTCCTGCCGCTCCATGGTGTCCGGCGACTGGGCTGGCATTCGGGCAGCGGATTCCTGGGGATCGACGTGATCGACACCCTGCACGCGGAGGCGCAGGCGGTCTGGGACATGCGTCGGCTGCTTTCCTGGATCCGGAATCAGGGTGGGGACACGGTCGGCGCGTTCGGGCTCTCGCTCGGCGGCTATACGACGGCCGTCTTCGCCAGTCTCGCCGACGGGCTCGTGAGCGCGATCCCCGGAATCCCCCTGGCGGACATCACCAGGATCATCACCCGACATTCGGCAAGCCACCAGATGGACTACGCCCTTCGCCGGGGGTATGACCTCGAGCGCGTGCGGGACGTATTGCGGGTGGTCTCGCCCCTCGTTCTCGAACCGAAGGTTCCCCTCGAAGGTCGCATGATCTTCGGTGCCACGGCGGACCGACTCGTGACGCCCGATCATGTTCGCGACCTCTGGCGTCATTGGGAGAAGCCCGAAATCGTCTGGTATGACGGTGCCCACGTCACCTTCGCGTCGGAGAAGGCGGTCTGGGCGGGCGTCGATCGGACCCTGCGCGAGAACGGCCTCGCCGTCTGATTCTCGTCCAGCCGTCGGACGGTACCCGGAGGAGTGGGTGGGGACTTCGAAGAAATACTCGCTTGATGACCGCTATCTGGCCGATCACGGTCCCGTCTTCCTGACCGGAATCCAGGCGCTCGCACGACTTCCCCTCGAGCAGCTGCGTGCCGATCGGCGCAATGGCTTGAAGACCGCGGCCCTGGTGTCGGGCTATCCCGGTTCTCCCCTCGGCGGGTACGACCGGGCCGTGGCGGCAGCCGCGCGCCTCGCTTCCGACCTCCCGGTTCATTGTCGACCGGCGATGAACGAGGAATACGCGGCGAGCGCGGTCATGGGTTCCCAGCTCGCGGCGATGCAGCCCGATTGTCTCCATGACGGCATCGTCGGCCTCTGGTACGGCAAGGCACCGGGCGTCGATCGGGCCTCGGATGCCCTCCGCCATGCGGTCTATGCCGGCGCTTCGATGCGCGGGGGGGCGGTGGCGATCGTGGGGGATGATCCCGCGGCCAAGAGTTCGACGATTCCCTCGTCGTCGGCGGGTGTCCTCGCCGACATGCACGTGCCGCTCCTCTATCCGGGTGATCCGGGAGAGGCGCTCGATCTCGGGCGCCATGCCATCGCGCTTTCGCGACTCACGGGGCTCTGGTCGGCCCTCAAGATCGTCGCCGACGTCGCGGACGCGACCGCTTCAGTCGAACTCCATCCGGAGCGGATCGTGCCGATCCTCCCGCGATTGGAAGGCCGCGTCTACGAACACGCGCCCAACGGCAACCTGTTGACGCCCCGCACCCTCGGCGTCGAGCAGGAGATCTTCGAGGTCCGCTACCAGCTCGCCCGCGACTATGCGTCGGCCAATCGCCTGAATCTCGTGACCGTCGATCCCAGCGACGCCTGGATCGGCATCGTCTCCTCGGGCATCACCTATCGCGAGGTGCGCGAGGCTTTCGCGCGCCTCGGTCTGCGTTCGGATGCCGAAATCGAAGCCTGCGGGATCCGGCTGCTCAAGATGGCGATGCCGATGCCCTTCAATCCGAGGACGGTCCGGGATTTCGCGCGAGGGCTCTCCGAGGTCCTGGTGATCGAGGAGAAGCGCCCGGGCGTCGAATCGCTCGTGAAGGACGCGCTCTATGGCCAGGCGGATCGTCCCCGGGTCCTGGGCAAGTTCGATGAGTCGGGCGAGGTCCTCGTGCCCGGCCATGGGGCACTCGACGCGGATCTCGTGATGGGCGTGCTGCGCCGGCGACTGGGCGAGCGGTTGAAGGATCGATTGGCTCCCGTGCGGGAGCCCGTCATCGCGACGATTCCTCCGCTGCCGGTTTCCCGAACGCCCTTCTTCTGCTCGGGTTGTCCCCACAACCGCAGCACCCAGGCGCCTCCGGGTGCGCTCGTCGGTGCGGGGATCGGATGCCACACGATGGCGCTCCTGATGGACGAGGAACGGGTCGGCGACATCGGGGGCCTCGGCTGCATGGGGAACGAGGGTGTCCAGTGGATCGGCATGTCCGACTTCCTCGAGCGGAATCATTTCATCCAGAACCTCGGCGACGGGACCTTCTTCCATTCCGGTCAGCTCGCGATCCAGGCCTCGGTCGCAGCGGGCGTCAACGTGACCTACAAGCTGCTCTACAACGGGACCGTCGCGATGACCGGCGGGCAGGAACCCCAGGCGAAACTCGGCGTCGCGGAGATCGCGGCGATCCTGTTGAAGCAGGGCGTGTCGGAAGTCCTGGTGACGACCGACGATGTCGAGCGCGTGAAACGGGAAGCGCTGCCGCCGGGCGTCGAGGTCTGGTATCGGGATCGGATCGTGGAGGCGCAGGAGCGGTTGGCGCGGGTGCCCGGGACGACCGTCCTGATCCACGATCAGGCCTGCGCTGCCGAACTGCGCCGGGCGCGGTCGCGAGGCCGTGCGCCGATTCCGGCGGAGCGGGTCTTCATCAATCATCGGATCTGTGAGGGCTGCGGAGATTGCGGACGCATCAGCAATTGTCTTTCGGTGCAACCGATCGAAACGCCCTTCGGTCGCAAGACCACGATCGATCAGACGACCTGCAATTTCGACTACTCCTGTCTCGAAGGCGATTGTCCAGCCTTCCTGACCGTGACGCGTCCCGATCCGGGATCGGCACCGGTCGTCCGCAAGGACGCGCCCGGGCTGGTGGAGCTCCCGGCCTTCGCCGAGGAGTTGGCCGATCCCCCACGGATCGTTCCCGAAGAGGAGTTCGCGATGCGCATCACGGGCATCGGCGGGACGGGCGTCGTCACCGTCGCCCAGATCATCGGGACGGCGGCCATGCTCGACGGCTACCACGTCCGTGGACTCGATCAGATCGGTCTTTCCCAGAAGGCGGGTCCGGTCGTCAGTGATCTGCGATTCTCGAGAACCGAACCGACGTCGACCAATCGGCTCGGTGCGGGGCAGGCCGATCTGCTGCTCGCATTCGATCAGCTCGTGGCCGCATCGGAAAAGGGGTTGCTCGTCGCCGATCCCGATCGCACGACGGTCGTCGGGTCGACCTCCAGGACCCCGACCGGCGAGATGATCACGCATCCCGAGATCGAGCTTCCCTCCCCCGAACGGCTCTGCGAACGGATTGCGGCGGTCACGCGGAGAGAGGCGCAGTCCTGGGCCGACGCGGCGGCGGTGACCGGGGATCTCTTCGGCCTTTCGACGGTGGCGAACGTCTTCGTCGTGGGCATGGCGATGCAGGCCGGCTGCCTCCCGGTTTCGGCGCATCGGATCGAAGAGGCGATCCGGCTGAATGGCGTCGCGATCGAGGCGAATCTGGCTGCCTTCCGTTGGGGTCGGCTGCAGATCGCGGATCCCGAGCGGGTCTCCCGGGCCCGGAGTCGGGTCGCGCCGCTCGAGGAGGCCGAATCCGAAGCGCCCAGGGTCCGGCTGCCGCCGGTCATCGAGGCGCGGATCGCACTCTTCGACGTGCCGGAAGCCGATGACGAGAGGCTTCGTCTCCTCGCGAGCGAGCTTCTCGCCTGGGGCGGCGAGCGGGCGGTCCTGGCCTGGCTCGACGTTCTCGACCGGGTC
>DRKE01000083.1 GCA_011051925.1 Deltaproteobacteria bacterium | reverse complement strand
TCGGATCGATCACGATCACCTCGGCGGCCGACCAGGGGCGCGGACTCCGCTCGACGACATGGCCCCGTGCCTCGAGCGCCGCGATCACTTCGTCCGCGAATTCCGGCTCGACGCGCAGTACGTCCGGTTCCCATTGATGATGGAATCGCGGTGCCGAAACGGCCGCCTGGGGATCCATTTTCCAGTCGACGACGTTGAGCACGGTGAGCAGGGTCGTCGAGATGATCCGTGGTCCCCCCGGACTGCCCGTCACCATGAAGAGTCGGCCGTCCCGGTCGAGGATCGTCGGGGTCATGCTCGAAAGGGGGCGCTTGCGCGGTGCGACGAGATTGGCGCCCCGGGTATCGATGAGCCCGTAGCTGTTGGGGGTCCCCGTCGCGATCGCGAAATCGTCCATCTCGTTGTTCAGCACGACACCCGTTCCCGGTACCGTGATCCCCGAGCCGAAAGGCGTATTGATCGTCATCGTGAGGGCGACTGCCCGACCCGCGGCATCCGTGACGGAGAGATGGGTCGTCCCCGCGTCTGCGGGCAGGCGTCCGGGTCCCGTGACGCGGGTGGCCTTCCCGGGATCGATGCGGGCACGCTGGGCCTTCGCGTACGCCTTCGATACGAGCTTCGCCGTCGGCACCTCGACGAAATCGGGATCGCCCATCCAGGCCGCTCGATCCGCAAAGGCCAGTTTCATCGCCTCGGCGACGAGATGGACCGCGGGCGCGCCCCCCGGTCGCAATCGGGCGAGATCGAAGCCTTCCAGGATGTGGAGGGTCTCGATCAGCACGGCCCCGCCCGAGGAGGGCGGAGGGAAGCTCGCTACCTCGAATCCGCGATACGAGCCCGTGACGGGCTCCCGCCAGCGGGGCTGCTGATTCTCCAGGTCCTCGAGGTCGAGGATCCCGCCCCGCCGACGGACTTCCCGCACGATCGATCGGGCGACCGATCCGTCGCGGAAGACGGATTCGCCCCGCGCGGCGAGCTCGCGAAGGGTTCGAGCGAGGTCGCGCTGCACGAGGCGCTCGCCCGACATGCCCGTCTTCGAAAAGGGCGCGAACTGGATCCGCCAGGTTTCGGGGAACCGCTCGGCGGGCAGCCGGTCGCGCATGAAGCCGGCGATGCGCGCGTGATAGCGGCCGATCACGAAACCGTTCTCCGCCAGGTCGATCGCCGGGGCCAGGACCTTCGCGAGCGACATCGTTCCGTACTTCTCGAGAAGCCGGGCCATCCCCGGGACGAATGCCGGAACGGCGACCGCCAGGGGCCCGCGGACCGACGCGTCCTTCGCGACGCCCGGCTCGGTATACATCGTCGGCGTCGCCGACTCCGGTGCGGTCTCCCGGGCGTCGAGCGCCACGAAGCGGCCGTCCTCGAGTCTCACCAGGGCGAAGAAGCCGCCACCGACTCCGGCGGAAAAAGGCTGAGTGACCCCGACCGCGAAGGCCGTCGCCACGGCGGCGTCGATCGCGTTTCCGCCCTCGCGCAGGATCCGTGCCCCGGCTTCCGCCGCCGCATGGTGGGTCGAGACCACCATGCCCGCCCGCGCCACGACCGGAGCCCCTGAAGCAGCGGACGCGGGGAGTACGCCCCGAACCGGGAGCAGGAAGAAAAGGGCCAGGGCGGCGAACCGGATGCCCGCACGCAAAGGCCTCAGCTCATGGGCGGGATCGGACGATGCTCTCGACATGCGCCTCACGCTATCACAGCCGCCGGCCCTGCCCGGGCGGGCGTCCGGCCGACCGCGGTGTCGGCGATGGACCGCCGTCGGGCGGTCCGGGATCCGGCTGGGCCTGCTCGCGGCCTTCGTGGGCCTCGGCGGTGCCTGCAATCGCGTCGATCTCGCGGCCCCGAACGCGGCCGATCCCCGCGACGCGGCGGTTTCGGAATCGTCCGCGGATCCGGCGGGTCCCGGCGACGAATTCGTCTGGCCGGAGGACCCGAGCCATCCGATCCTGTCGATCTCCGTCGAATCCGAGCGCGCCGACGGGACGATCGCGATCGAGTTGATGCCGGAACTCGCCCCCGTCACCGTCGCCCGCGTGATCGAACTCGCGAAGGAAGGCTACTACGACGGCACCACGTTCCATCGCGTCATACCGGGCTTCATGATCCAGGGCGGCGACCCGAACTCGCGGGACCGCGACCCGAGCAACGACGGCATGGGCGGAAGCGATCTGCGCCTGAACGACGAGTTCACGCGGGCCCCTTTCGTCCGGGGCGTCGTCGGAATGGGCAACACGGGCCAGCCCAACACCTCGGGCAGCCAGTTCTTCATCATGCACGACGACAACCGGAGCCTCGACGGACGCTACACGGTCATCGGACGGGTGATCTCGGGCATGGAGACCGTCGATGCCATCACCCGGGTTCCCATCGATCGCATCGGCCGATGGGGCCCCCGGGACCGACCCATGGAGAACGTCGTCATGAAACGCGTCGCGATCCAGGAGCGGGTCGCGGGCGAAAGGACGACCTCGACCGCCCGCAGAGAGGAGGGGGCGGACGAAGCGACCGACCTCCCCTCGCGTGGATCCGGGTGATCTCCTCCCCCCTAGGGATCACGGCGTCTGGGAGGGTGGGAATTCAGCGCTTTGGAGCCGGGATCTCTCGACGGGGAGCCGCGGTCCGGTACTCTTCGGCTCCCTCGGTGGCCCGGTAGCTCAGCTGGTAGAGCACTCGACTGAAAATTGAGGTGTCGGCGGTTCGAGCCCGCCCTGGGCCACCACCCTCCATCCTCCACGCGCCGCCGTCCCCCGTTCGGGACCGACCCGCTCGGCGCCCGGTCCGGCCAGCCGCGTCCGATCGCGTGCTTCCCGGTCCTGCCGGCACCGACCGGAGAGGCCGCGTGCGCTTCATGCCCGGCCGAGAAAGCCATGTCCAGGACGCGGATGTCCTGCTCGAGCGCGGAGGCTCGTGCGGAAGGCGCCGCGAAGAGACTCGATCTTTCGGCCAACAGACCGAACGCCGACCCGCTGCTTTCCGGGCTTCCGCTTTCCGACCCGACGACGAGGTCGTGGATTGCGTTCGTGCGGGGGACATCGCGCTCCACGGAATCGTGATGCGACGCCACGACCGACGGATGAACCGGGCGGTCCGGTCGACCCTGCGTCCGTTCGGCCTGACGACGACGGCGAAACCGGCACGAAAGCGGAGCGGATCGATCCGTGCGATCCTTCGACACGCGCCGACGGGGTGCGTCTCGCAGGCGGGCGAGCGGACGGCGGAATAGAGCAGAACACGAGAAGAAGCACGAGGAAAAGAGGGGTCTCCATGCTGGACTATCTGATCAAGGGCGCGGAAATCGTCGACGGAACGGGTGCACCGAAGGAAACCGGAGACCTCGGCATCCGTGACGGCCGGATCGTCGCGCGCGGCCGGGTCGACGAGGGCGCCCGGCAGACCCTCGATGCCGACGGCGCGCTCGCCACGCCGGGCTGGATCGACGTCCATACGCATTACGACGGACAGGTCACCTGGGACGACCAGATGGATCCTTCTGCCTCCCATGGCGTGACGACGGTCGTGATGGGCAATTGCGGCGTCGGCTTCGCGCCCGCGCCCCCCGGCGGCGAAAAGGAATTGATCGAGCTGATGGAAGGGGTCGAGGACATCCCCGGAACCGCGCTCTACGAGGGCATGCCCTGGGGTGCCTGGGAGACCTTCCCCGAATACCTGGACTATCTCGCGACGCGCGAGTACGCCCTCGACGTCGGCGCACAGCTCGCCCACGGCGCGCTCCGCAACTACGTGATGGGCCAGCGCGGGCGCGACAACGAGAATCCGACGGCCGACGACTTGGCGGAGATGACACGCCAGGTGGAGGCCGCGATGCGCGCCGGCGCCCTCGGCTTCACGACCTCGCGAACGATTGGACATCGTTCAATGGCGGGCGTGCCCGTTCCCGGGACCTTCGCCGAGGAAGAGGAACTGCTCGCCCTGGCCGAGGCGATGCAGCGCGCCGGTTCGGGCGTCTTCGAGCTGATCCCGGCCAGCACGGTCGGCAAGCTCGAAGGCCTGGGCGGCGAGAGATACAGCCTCGAGGAGGAATTCGAGCTGATCCGGAAGATCGGCCGCGTCGGCCGCCCCGTCACCTTCACGACGGTCCAGATCGCGGACTATCCCGATGTCTGGCAGCATTTCCTGGCCGCGAGCGCCGAGGAGAACGCCCGGGGCTCGAACCTGCGCCCCCAGGTCGCCTCGCGTCCGATCGGCTTCGTGACCAGCCTCCAGACCTATCACATGTTCCAGCGACGCGAGACCTATCTGCGGATCGCCGATCTGCCCCTGGCTGAACGCGTGCGGGAGATGAGGAAACCCGAAGTCCGAAGCGCGATCCTGAAGGACGCGGACGTGCCCGTCGACGCACCCGGCGCCATGGCCCAGATCCATGGACTCCTCGGCGAGGTCGCGGCCTTCCTCTTTCCGATCAACCTGCCCATCGACTACGAGCCCGACCCGAGTCGGATGCTGGGCGCCATCGCCAACGCCGAGAATCGGGACATCCATGAGGTCGTCTACGATTTCCTGCTCGAGAACGAAGGAAGATCCTTCGCGATCCTGCTCGGGTCGAACTACCTGACCTTCAATCACGACGTGATCCGGACGATGCTGACCGATCCCAACACGGTGACGGGCCTGTCGGATGCGGGGGCCCACGTGAATCTCATCTTCGACGCGGTCGCGCCGACCTATCAACTGACCCATTGGGTGCGCGATCGCGTGCGCGGCGAAAGGCTCCCCCTCGAGTTCATCGTCGAGAAACAGACGCGGACCAACGCGGAACTCTACGGCCTGCGCGACCGGGGCACCCTCGAGGTCGGAAAGCGCGCGGACCTGAACCTGATCGACTTCCCGAATCTCCAGCTCGGCGGACTCGAGGTCCGGACCGATCTGCCGGCCGGCGGCAGCCGGATCCTGCAACCGGCGAGCGGCTATCTGGCCACCTTCGTGAACGGGGTGCAGACGCGGGCGAACGATGCGGACACGGGGGCCCGGCCGGGAAGGCTCGTGCGGGCGAACGCGTAGCGCGTCTCCACGCGCCGATCCCGATGCCATGACGACCCCCTTCGTCCGTCTCGTGAGGAGGAGAGGGCCGCTCGACCGCATCGACCCGAGTCGCCAGCGCAGCGAACCGCCCGACTACTCCGCGTCGGCGTTCCCCGCGGCGCTGCGATCGGCCATTGCGGCCCCGTCGGACACGGCGTGCGCGATCGTGCGGAAGACGACGAGCGACTCCACCTCGCGGTCCGTACTCTCGTCCTTTCCGTAGGCATGGTTCGCCGAGGTCTTCGCGATGACGACCCGCCGGGCCGGATTCACGTAGATGAACTGGTTGTAGACACCGATCGCCGAGAACTCGCCCTCGTCTCCGTCGGGCGGCGTCCACCACTGATAGCCGTAGCCGAAGATCGAGGCCGAACCCGGTTGTCGTCCCGGCTGGAGGTGGGGTTTGCCCGGAATCGTCGAGGCACGGATCCAGGCGGCAGGAACGATCTGATTCCCGAGGTAGCGTCCGTTTTGCAGGTACAACTCCCCGAACCGCGCATAGTCGCGGAGCGTCGCGTTGAGCCCCCCGAAGGCGATCTCCATGCCCGGATCGTCGGTGATCCAATAGGCATCGTGCTCCATGTGAAGGGGCTTCCAGAGCTTTTCCTCGGTATAGGCAGCGAGGGTCCGGCCCGTCACCCGGACCAGGAGCATCCCGAGGACCTGGGTATCCGTGCTGTTGTAGCGGTTGTAGGTTCCGGGCTCGCGATCGCGACGCAGACTCGCCGCGAACTCGTCCTGGGAGGAGCCGAACACGATTCCGGCACCGAAGCGCGTGATGTCGCTGGTCGGATCGCCGTAGTCCTCGTCCCAGCTGGCCCCGCTGCTCATCTCGAGGATGTCCTCGATCGCCACGCCGTCGTATGCGGAACCGCGGAGTTCGGGGACGTATCTCGTGATCGGATCGTGCACGCTCGCGAAGAGGCCCTCATCGAGCGCGATGCCCACCAGCGCCGACACGAAACTCTTGGCGACCGACCAGGAGATCCAGGTCGTCTCGGCGCTGCTTCCGAGCGCATACTCCTCGTGGATGATCTCGCCATCGCGCAGCACGAGCAGACCGCTCGTATCGGTTTCGTCGAGGAAGTCGCGCAGGTTTCTCGACTCACCCGCGTATCGATAGGTCTCGGGCAGCCGGACCTTCGCGTCCGCCTCGGGGAGCGGGATCGGGTCGGTCGTGCGGACGACGCGCGAGGGAAAGAGGTCGTTCATGTGCGCGAACTCGTCCGTCATGTCGACGCCGTGGAAGAGCGTGGCCATGAAGATCGCGCGCCGGGCACGCTGGGGATCCGATGCGACGAAGAGCGCGATGACCGTCAGCAGGATCGCGATCGACCAGGCGAATCTTCTCACGAGCGGGCGTCCCCGAGGTGGCGCGCGATTTCGGACGACGCCGATCTCGCAGCGGTGTGACGGAATCCCGGTGGTCGGAACGGGACACTAGCAGGAGGCGGCGGAGGAGGGCACCCAGCGAAAACACCCGGAATCCGGAACCGAAAACACTCATTCTATCGCCGTCGCGTTCCTCGTCGCATCGCGGCGCTGATGATCTTCACGGGCAGGGAAAGAGCGGGACGATCCCATCGGGAAAATCGCTCGCGAAGACATTGTTCCCGAAACAGTTGTCGGTCGGATCCGGATCCGTGGCGAAGACCTGGCCGGTCATCGGATCGATCAGATCGGGGATGAAGACGATGTCCACACCCGGCGTGAGCGAGCGGAGGGGATCGGGCGATCCGCCATTGTCCAGGATCAGGTTCCGTTTCACGACGAGATCATCGTTGAAGGGTTCGATCCGGGGATCGAGTGCGACGTTGAAGTTGCCGATCGCGGCGAGCCCGAAACTGTCGTTGCCCACGATCACGTTGCGACGGATCGTCACGCGATCGGATCCGAACATGAGAATGCCCGTTCCTTCGGGAACGCCCGCGACCGAACCCACGCCCGTATTCGTTCGATTGTTGTTCAGGATGAAGTTGTACGCGACATCCACGTCCTCGTTGAAGGGTTGGGGAAGATCCGGTCCGACGAAGACGAGAAGGCCGCCGGCATTTCCGTAGAACCAGTTGTGGCGAACCGTCGAATGGACGGAGTTCTCGATCTCGGCGCCGACGACGTTGTCCGTCGCGACGTTGTAGACGACGCGCGTATTCTGGTCGTCGCCCACGTAGATCCCGGCATCGTTGTGTCCCGACACGTAGTTGCGGGCGATCAGTCCGTTCGTCGAACAGATCGGAAAGGGGCCGTATTCCCGATTGTCGCGATAGATCCCGCGCATCATGCTGTAGTCGTTCACGCCGGTGAGCCGAACACCCGTATCCTGGGCGTTGCGGATCGTGAAACCGTGGATCGCGAAGCCTCGCTCGTGCAGGCGGGGCGCCCCCGATCGAAAAGAACAC
>DRKE01000082.1 GCA_011051925.1 Deltaproteobacteria bacterium | reverse complement strand
TGATCCGGGGGCCACGAAACCCGGCACGCTGAACACCCGCCCAGGGCATCGGAATCGGGGCCCTGGAGCCCCGTATGGGCTCCTCTGAGTCCGGAAAACGGGCGCGCGACGATCGTTTTTCGGGTAAGCTGGAAGCCATGAAGATTTCTTTCGAGCTCAGCGATAAAGATCTCCGTTATTTCCGTCAGGTCCTCAAGAAGGTCAAGACGGGCAAGAGCGCCGACAACGAGAGTCTGATTCTCCGCGAAGCCGAGAAACTCCTCGAAGACGTGAAGCAGACGGACGCGCCTCAATTCGTCCAGGAACGCATCGCGAAACTCACCAAGCTGATCGAGATGGTCGAAGACGAAGATTGGCGCCTCGAGGGAGCCGACCGGAAACGCGTCCTGACCGCGCTCGCCTATTTCTCGGATCCGGACGATCTGATCCACGACAAGATTCCCGGCCTGGGATACCTCGACGATGCGATCATGGTCGAACTCGTCGTCCAGGATCTGAAACACGAGATCGAGGCCTATGATGCCTTCGTCGAATACCGGAAGGCCCATCGGAAGGCGAAGAGTGCCTCCCCGGACGCCCTGAAGAAACGTCGCGCTTCGCTCCAGGGGCGCATGCGGCGAAGACGACGTGCCGATCGCGAGCGGCATGCTCGAACACGCGGACGTTCTCCGATCAGCCTCTGGTAGCCGACCGGGACCCACGCTCCGGCGCGCGGTCCCGGATCCCGATTCGCCGGCGATCGGATCCCCAGGTCGTCCTCGTGCGACGTTTTTCCGGCTCGCCCTTCCCACCTGTGGTAGAACTGGCGGCGCAACTCGTTTCGATGAGCCCTCGAGTCGCTGTGTCCGGCGATGAATCGGAGTTTCAAGACGCTGATGGGAATGCGGATCCTGGGCTGGGGAACGGCCCTACCGGAAAAAGTCGTCACGAACCACGATCTCGAACAGACGCTCGACACGAGCGATGCCTGGATCGTCGAGCGCAGCGGGATCCGGGAGCGCCGGATCGGCGATTCGACCGCCGAGCTGGCGATCGAGGCCGGACGCCACGCTCTGGAACGCGCCGACATCGATCCCGCTTCCGTGGACCTGCTCGTCCTGGCGACCACCACGCCCGATCAGACCGTCCCGGCGACGTCGGCCCACGTCCATGACGCCCTGGGCCTCGGTGGGGGCGCCTTCGATCTCAACGCCGCCTGCTCGGGGTTCGTCTACGGCCTGGTCGTCGCCAACTCGATGCTCGGGGCAGGCAACCACAGGATCCTGGTCATCGGTGCCGAGACGCTCAGCCGCATCACCGATTGGAACGACCGCAACACGGCGGTCCTCTTCGGCGACGGGGGCGGGGCCCTGCTGTTGGAGAGCGTCGGCGACGAAGGACAGCTTCTCGCCTGGGATCTCGGGATCGACGGTTCCGCACGGACGTGCCTGAAGACCGAGGTGGGCGGCAAGATCGAAATGGATGGTCGCGAGGTCTTCAAGCGCGCCGTTCGCGCCATGGTCGACTCCGCCACGCGAACGATCGAGCGGGCCAAGATCCGGCCGAACGAGATCGCGCTCATCGTGCCCCACCAGGCCAACATCCGGATCATCCAGGCCGCATGCGATCGTCTCGGAATCGATCGGGAGCGGGCCGCGATCGTGCTCGACCGCACGGGCAACACTTCCTCGGCATCGATCCCGCTCGCCTTCGCCGACGCGATCGACGCGGGACGGCTTCGCGATGGCGACCGGGTCCTGCTGACGGGCTTCGGCGCGGGCATGACCTGGGGCAGCGCCTTGTTGCGATGGCAGACGCCGCCCTCCCCGAACGAGCGGGAAGCATCCACCCGGCAGGCAGGAGGCTCCAATGGTTGATCTGCGGCGCGTGGCCATCACGGGAATCGGTGTGGTCTCTCCCGTCGGTGTCGGGTGTGAGGCCTATTGGCAGGGTCTGCTGTCGCCCCAGCCCACGAGCGAGCGACGTGAGGTCGATTTCGACCCGCGCGATTGCTACGACGATCCCAAGGCGATCCGTCGCGCGGACCGCTTCGAACAGTTCGCGATCTGCGCGGCCGAGGAAGCGCTTTCACAGGCGGGAACGCTCGAGGTCCCCGGCGAGCGGGTCGGCGTTCTCGTCGGAACGGGAATCGGCGGCGTCCTGACGCACGAGGCCCAGACCCTGGTGCTCGCCGAGAAGGGACCGCGCCGGGTCTCCCCCTTCATGGTCCCGATGATGATGGCCAACGCCGCCTCGGCCGCGGTTTCGATCCGCTACGGATTCCAGGGGCCCTGCGAAACCCTGGCGACGGCCTGCGCGACGGGGACCCACTCGATCGGACTCGCGGCGCGATGGATCCAATGGGGCCTTTGCGATGCGGCCGTCGCGGGTGGCAGCGAAGCGGCGATGAGCGAAACCGCGATCAATGGATTCGCGAACATGAAGGCGCTCTCGCCATCCGGTCGCTCCCGTCCTTTCGATGCCCGGCGCGACGGTTTCGTCCTCTCCGAGGGCGCCGGCATCCTCGTCCTCGAAGAGTGGGAGACAGCGGAACGACGCGGCGCGACGATCCTGGGTGAGGTACTCGGGTCCGCCAGCCTCGCCGATGCCCATCACATCACGGCACCGGCACCCGGGGGCCGCGGCGCGGTTCGATGCATGGAGCATGCGCTGCGTGATGCGGGACTCGAACCCGGATCGATCGCGCACGTGAACGCGCACGGAACGAGCACGCCCCTCAACGATGCATCCGAAGCGATCGCCATCGCGGAGGTCTTCGGGACCGGGCCCGGGCCGGTCGTCACCTCGATCAAGGGGGTGACGGGTCATTCCCTGGGCGCCGCCGGTGCCCTCGAAGCCGCCGCGATCCTGCTCAGCATGCAGCACGAACTGATCCCGCCGACGGACGGGCTCGAAGAAATCGATCCGGAACTGCCACGAATCGACCTGGTCCAGAAGGAGCCACGCGTCTGGACGCCCGGCCCATCGATCTCGAACTCCTTCGGATTCGGAGGGCATAACGGGACCCTGGTCATCGCACCCGCCTGACTCCCACGGCGACTCGTCAACCCCGAACGAGCGAGGCGCGTGATTCCGGCCCGGCATCGAGGCGCGGAATCGAAGGCACGGCCGTCGCGACGGCCAGGTTCCACAACCCGGCGAAAGGCCCCCGGGCGCGATCGGATGCAGGCGGGCTTCCGGAACAGGACACCGGGTCGGATCGAGGACCCAAGGGGCGATCGGGCGTCGTCTTCCGAACGTCGGCCGCCCTGGCCACGGCCCTCCGGGAATCGGATGGATTTCCCCCGCAGCAGAACATCCATCCGCCCCGCCGAGCGGAACTCGTGCAACCGTTGCGGGCACTCTCCGTATGTCAGGCTGAGTCGAAACCACGCAAGGAGGATGAAACGATGCTTTCATCGACACGCGGAATCTGGACGCTCTGGACGATTGCCCTCTGCAGCGCGATGCTGCTCGCCAGCGGAGCCCAGGCCCACGACCGACGAGACGACGACCGGGGCCATCGCGCCCGCAAGAGCCACCCCGAATCCGTGCAACGGCCCTACGTGCGACAGGTCCGCCATGAATCGCGAGGACGGCACGCTCATCATCGCGACCGGATCCGAGACCATCTCGAGTTCCTGGCGCTCGTGACCGGCGTCTCCGGCGACTTCTATTTCGGATACGATTCGGGCTACGGGGATCGGGATGGGTACCGACATTCCCGGCATCATCATCATCGCGACCACCACTATCGTGCGCGCCGGATGCATCGGCGCCACCACCGCCACCATCGGCGACATCATCGACACCATGCCGGTTGTGGACACGGCCATGGCAGCCACCGCTGGTACCACGACCGGGACTGAGCCATCGATCAACGGGATCCCGCGGGCCTGATTCCCGAGACGGTCTTGCCCGCGGCGGATCAAGGCGGACCCCGGGCCCCGCCCCGAATGCCGGACACGAGCGATCCTGGAGCCTCGCGTCCGCATTCGTGGCACACTTCCGACGCAACGCCGAAGCTTCGTGCGTTGGAGGAAGGGATGACGCGCGATCGGAACCCGCGCCCGGAGGATCGAGAGGTTTCCGACGGACGAACCCGTCCTTCGGTGACGGCTGTCCGATTCCCGATCGGGAAGGCCTTCTTCGATCGCGTCTTCGTTCTTGCCTTCGCGCTCTCGTGGAGCCTGGCCTTTCTTCCGAGGGCGGCTGATTTCCTTTCGCCCGGATTCGCACCCATCACGCTCGCCGGGCTCGTGGGCGGCTATGTGTTGGCCGACCTGCTGGCGGGCATCGTCCATTGGATCGCCGATCGCTTCTTCGAGCCGG
>DRKE01000081.1 GCA_011051925.1 Deltaproteobacteria bacterium | reverse complement strand
GCTTGAGACTCTCGGTCGCGATCAGTTCCTCGCCCGGGTCGAGTTCGTCGACGATCAGCTCACGGGGGGGCAGCGCGACCAGTCGGTCGTTGCCCAGAACGGCGACGTAGATCTCGCGCCCCGAGATGAACTCTTCGACGATGGCGTCCGTTCCGACGCGTTCGTGCATGAACTGGACCCGGGCCGCGAGGGCCTCGTCGTCGCGGACGATCGAGGCCTTCGAGATTCCCATCGAGGCCTCTTCGACCAGCGACTTCACGATCAGCGGGAAACCGAGCCGCTTCGGTCGGCGAACGCGACGTCCCGTTCGCGCGACGAAGAAGCGCGGCACCGTGATCCGATGGTACATCGCGACCTTCTTCGAGAGCGCCTTGTCCCGCGCGAGAACGAGGCCCCGCGGATTGTTGCCCGTGTAGGGGACGCGGAGCAGCTCGAGATAGGCCACGACATGCTGGTCGTAGATCGCTTCACCCTGGAATTCGTCGAGCAGGTTGAAGACGATGTCGGGCTGCCATTCTTCGACGGCACGTCGGATCGGCAGGACGGCGTCCCGGACGCCGAGGGGCTTCGCCTCGTGGCCGAGGTCGGAAAGGGCACCGAGGATGTCGCTCTCGGTCTTGATCCGATGGAAATCGTTCTCGCTGAGCGAATGGATGTCGTCGGGCGGAACGAGATCCTCGTGCATCAGGACGAGGACGCGGAGCTTCTTCCGGCGGGTCGAACGTCTGCGTGCAGGGCTCATAAGGCGTGCCAATCCCTTCCCCGATAGGCGAACTCGGCGCTCCGGGCGGCGAGCAGGATCGCGAAGTCGATGACGAGTTGTCGTTTGGGGCCCGTCGCACGGAGCTTCAGCTCCCGGGCCCTCGCGATCATCTCGCCGAGGACCGTATCGAGCACGAGTTCGTGCTTGCCGGTCGATCGGGCGACCCGGCGACGGATCTCGGTCCGGTGGCGGCGCAGGAAGGCGGAGGCGGATTGGCTGCGGCTCGAACCCGCCTTCGGCGGGGCGAAGAATCGCAGGAGGTCCTGATCGTAGGCGCGCGAGGCGAAGATGCGGTAGCGCGCCCGCTTGGCCCGGTAGTGCTCGCCGAGGGTCGTCCGGATCCGGTGGACGGGGTCGGGTCGGGCGCGGCTTCGCACGGGGGGCTTCCGGCCCGCGATCTCCCTCATCAGTTCGTCGACGTAGCAGAGCTTCCGCAGTGCGGGCCAGCCCTTGTAGCGACGCTGCCAGGCGCTGCCCGGGGTCAGCCAGACGGCGAAGGTCTCGGCGAAATCCTCGGCGGGATGGCTCTGGGCATACCAATAGGGGAGATGGACGACGTAGCGACGGCTGCCGGGATTCGGGCGGTAGTAGTCGGGGTAGGGCTCGGTCGACGAGCCGAAGAGTTCGCGCCATTTCTTCCGGCGATGGAGTCGGAAGGCGTTCTGGACCGCGTGGCCCGCTTCGTGGCGGAGCAGCCGCAGGCATTCGGCCTGGTTTCCGCCCTCGACCTCGAGGATCTGCGAACGTTCGAGGCGCTTCAGTCGGGGATGGGCGAGGTAGAAGGGAATCGCGATGCCCGGAATGCCATCGGGCGAGAACCATTCCTCCGAGAGCCAGCAATGGGGCCGGACCCGGAGGTCGCGCGCTTCGAGTTCCGCATAGAGGCGTTCGATCGGCTTCTCGAGCCCGGTTCCCTCGAGTTCGAGGCCGAGATCACAGATCCGCCACTCGAGGAGCTCCTGATTCGAGAGTCTTTCCCAGGCACGGGTGCGGGGCATGGCCGGATTCTATCCCAGGGAAGCGGCGGGGCAGGGGAAAATCGACCACCGGCGCCCGTCGTGAAGCGGTAACCTGTCTGGCCCCGGAACCGAGTCGGAATCCGGCAAGGACGGGGACAGGCGACAGACAGGCGAGACAAGGAGCGAAGCGTGCTGACGAAATTCGATGACTACCCGATCCACCAGACGTCGGAGCCCCTGGCCGTCGTCGCGACCACCGACCGCCACGCCTACGATCGTTATTGGTTCAATGGCTACCAGGACGACGGGGCATTCTATTTCGGGATTGGCGCCGGACTCTACCCGAATCTCGGGATTCTCGACTGCGGCTTCAGCATCGTGCACGATGGCGTGCAATACGCCTTCCACGCTTCGCGGCGCGCCCCCGACGAGAGGAGCGAGATCGAGGTCGGACCCTTCCGGATCGAGATCCTCGAACCGATGATGAGTCTGCGCGTCGTCCTCGACGACAACGAGACCGGGATCTCCGCCGACCTCCTGTGGATTCCCCGGACCGCGAGCTTCGCCGAGGAGTTCCAGCGATCGCGGCGCACGCCGACCTCCCGGTCCCACATGGAGGCGACGCGTTTCAACCAGTTCGGCCGCTGGCAGGGCGAGATCCGCACGCCCGGCGGCTCGGTCACGATCGACCCTGCGCGGGTCGTCGGCACCAAGGATCGCTCCTGGGGGATCCGACCCGTGGGCGACCCGGCGCCTCCCGGCGCCCCGCCCCTCGAAATGCCCCAGGTCTTCTTCCTCTGGGCCCCCATCCATTGGAAGGACCGCTGTACCCACGCGGGGCTCTTCGAGAACGAGCACGCCGTCATGTGGCATTGGGACGCGATGGTCATGCCGACCTACGAGAACCCCGAGCAGATTCCCGGGGTCGAAGATCCGAGGATGCAGCCCCTCGCAGGCGTCGAACACCAGCTCGAGTTCATCCCGGGCACGCGCCGCGCGCGGCATGCGACGATCACCCTGCTCGACTTCGAAGGGGGCCGGACCGAGATCGATCTCGACCCGCTTCTCGTCTTCCGGATGAAGGGGATCGGGTATACCCATCCCGAATGGGGTCACGGAAAATGGAAGGGCGAACTCGCGATGGCCGGTGAGTCCTGGAAGGTCGACGAAGTCGACGATCTCGATCTCACCAATCAGCACGTCCAGCAGGTCGTGCGCGCCCGGATCGGGGACGAAGAAGGGATCGGCGTGCTCGAGCAGATCCATCTCGGTCCGCACCGGCGCTACGGCTTCAAGGATCTTCTCGGCCCGGCGAGCTGACGGCCCGCGCGTCCGCGGCAACCGGGGCCGAGACGAGCGCGGGCAGGGCGGACGAGAACCGGGAAGGAGCGGGGAACGGACCCATGTCGGACATCTCGATCGTGCGGAACCATCAGCTCGACAAGGAGGAGATCCGCGCTCGGATCGGGAAGCTGGCCGACAAGATCAGCGATCGGCTCGGAGGCTCCTGGTGCTGGGAAGGCGACGAGGCCGTCTGCGAGTCCCGTGGTGCGAGGGCCCGGGTCGGCTACGACGAGCGTTCGATCTCGATCGAGATCGCGCTTCCCCGGACGCTGAGACCCTTTCGCAGGAAGCTCGAGTCGAAGGTCGAAGCGTATCTGGTGGGGTTTCTGGGAGAGGGGTGAACCCGACCATGGAGGTCGAGGACGGCTTCTCTAGACGTATTTCGCGAAATAGCCTTCGCCGCGCGAGAAGATCACGAATCCGAGGGCCAGCAGGGCCGCAGCGAAGCCTGCGACATAGAGAAGCTCGCCTGTTCGTGGCGGCTGTCCCCAGATCAGGGCCGCACGATAGGCGTCGAGCAGTCCGGCGATCGGGTTGAGCATGTAGTAGTCGAGATACTCCGCAGGGATGATTCCACGTCGCCCGTGCTCGGTTCGTGCGAAATAGAAGATCGGTGAGACGAGGACCCATAGTCGGAGGAAGGCCGAGATGATGTTGGCCGTGTCGGCGAAGAAGAGTCCGAGATAGGCGACGATGAGGCACGCGCCCAGGGTCAACATGACGTGAAGGAGGAGGATCAACGGAAGCCACGCGATCGAGGGGGTCATCGGAATGTCGCAGACCCAACCGACCATGGCGACGACGACGAGGGACCAGAGGAGGTCATAGGCGCGTGCGCCACAGATCGAGATGGGAATCACTGCTTTCGGAAAGTCTGCAGCGACGATCAGTCCACGTTGGCTTCGCAGGCAACCGGTTGCCTGGGAGACGGAATCCCCGAGAAAACGCCAGACGATGATTCCGACGAAGAGATAGAGAACGAATTCCCCTGGTCCATCGGCCGCCTGCCGAAAGCCGATGCCGAAGATCAGGTAGTAGACGGTGAGCATCAGCAGGGGATCGAGAAGGCTCCACAGATGGCCGAGCAGCTTGTCACGATGGCCGGACTTGAGCTGGGCCGTCATCAACAGGCGGATCGTCTCTCCGCGCTCGAGAACGCGCTTCAGTGTGTGGATGGTGGTGGGCGAGCGCGTTTTCGGCGCTGCGATCGAGGTGCTAGGATCGGCCATGATCGTGCGGGGCAGTCTATAGGATCGACGAGATGGACGAAAGCAGACTCGATGTCTGGCGGCCGTGCGGTCCGCTGATCAGCTCGAACCCCGAATGACGGATACGGACCCGGAGGAATTCGTCGTCCTCGCTGACGGTATTTCCGTCCAGTATCTCATTCGCTACTACCGTTCGGATGTGACGCTGCGGCAGACTCTCCTGTCCGTGCTGACTTCGAGAACCCTGAGGCGAGGCCGGCCGCGTTCGTCCACCCGACACTGGGCAATCCGCGACGTCTCGTTCGGGCTCCGTGCCGGGGAGGTCGTTGGCTTCATCGGCCGGAACGGATCGGGAAAGACGACCCTCTTGCAGGCCGTTGCCGGGGTGTTCCTGCCCGATCGGGGGCGGCTGACACGGCGCGGGGACGTTTCCTGCCTCTTGAGCCTGGGAGCCGGTTTCAACGGAAATCTCACCGGGCGTGAGAACGTGTATCTGAACGGATCCGTGCTGGGTGTTTCCCGACGAGTGATCGATCAAAGTCTCGACGAAGTGGTCGCCTTCAGTGACCTCGGGAAATTCATCGATGCGCCCGTTCGAACCTACTCGGCGGGGATGCGCTCGAGGCTCGGGTTCTCGATCGCGATGCTCGTCGATCCCGACGGGGTGATTCTCGATGAGGTCATTCGTGCGGGAGACGCGGCGTTTCGGGCGAAAGCGGGCAATATCCTCGATCGGTTCCGGGAGCGCGGAAAGACCATCCTGATCGCCAGCCACAGCATGGATCTCATCCGCGCGCAATGTGATCGTGTGATCTGGCTCGATCGGGGCGAGATCGCGATGCAGGGCGAGCCCGATCGCGTCACGCGCGCCTATCTCGACGAGTCGCGTCGCGAGAAGAGTCGGCTCGGAACCGAGTGAGGAACCCTGTCGGAGGAACAATGGTGCATCCGATTCCGTCGGGTCCGCGACCGGGTGAAGGCCAATCCGTGGGAAGGGTGGCGGGAAGAGACGTCGGGCCTTCCGCCTATTCGGCCGGGGTCGTGTATTTCGAGGGTGCCGACGATCTCGTGCGCTGTCTCGAGTCGATCGAGAGCCAGACCCACCCCCCCTCGCTCGTCCTCGTCGTCGACCATTCGGGCGATCCGGAGTCCGCGGTCGGTCTCCGAGAGCGATACGATCAAGTGGAATGGATCGTCGCTCGGAATGGAGGCTATGCCGCCGGTGCGAATCGAGTGATCAGTCGAACGCGAGAGCTTCGTCCGGATGTCGGCTTCGTGCTCATCCTCAATCCAGACGTCGAACTGGAGCGCGACTTCTGCCGGATCCTGATCGAGGAGGTCTCAGGGCGCCCAGAGGTCGCCCTGGCATCGGGTCGACTCCTGCGACCGGGCGGGGCGCTGATCGACAGCGCGGGGATCGAAAGGAGTCGGACGCGGCGATTCCATGATCGCGGGAGCGGCGAGCCCGATGATGGCCGTTATCGCCGGATCGAGACGGTTTTCGCCGTGAGCGGCGCGGCGATGATGCTCCGATACGAGTCGTTGGCGCATCTCGCGATCGAGGGGGAGGTCTTCGACGAGGATTTCTTCGTCTATCATGAAGACACCGATCTGGCCTGGCGGGCTCGGCTTTTCGGCTTCTCGTGCCTCTACGTCCCCGAGGCTGTCGCGGTGCACGTTCGGAAATGGCGGCGGGCTGACCGGGCCCGGATCGGCGAGCATGTACGGCGCCATTCGTTCAAGAATCGCTATCTTGAGATGGTGAAGAACGAGCGATCACGCGAACTGTTGCGTGACGTCCCGTTCATCGTCTGTGCGGAGGTCGTGCGCTTCTCCTTTGCGGTGCTCGTCGACCGTTCCCTGCTCCGGGGCTATTGGGATGCCCTGCTGCATCTCCGGCGGGCCTGGAAGAAGAGAAAGATCATCCACAGTCGGGTGAGAAGGTATTCGGGGCATGATCCGAAACGAATCGATCGTGATGGTACGGGCCCGATCAGCGAAGCGAAAAGGACGGATGGATCCCCTGGGTGATCGAGAAGAGGAACGGGTCGGTCGACTTCCGCTGATCCGGATGCGTCCGAATCACGAAGAGACGTTGCCCGTCGCCAGCGCGGATACGGCTTCCGCCCCGACAGTGGACATCGTCATTCCGGTCCACAACGAGTGGCATGTCCTGCGGCCCTGTCTCGAGTCCGTCGAGGCCTTCACCGAGTATCCGAAGGCGCGAATCCTCATCCTCGATGATGGGAGCGACGCGTTCGTTCGCGGTCGGATCGAGGCCTGGGCCGGGGGGCCGCGTTCGATCCCGGTGCAGGTCAGGAGAAACGAGACCGCCCTCGGCTTCGTCAAGAACGCGAATCGTGGATTTCGGGAGACGTCGGGGGACATGCTCGTCCTGCTGAACAGCGATACGGTCGTCACCCCTGCATGGCTTACGAGGCTCGTGAATGCGGCCTTGAGTGATCGACGGATCGCGTGTGTCATGCCGATGAGCAATCAGTGCTCCTTCCACTCTCTCGATATCCCGATGGGCTGGAACGTCTTCCAGTATTCCGCCGACCTCGGTCGCCGGATGAAGCGGACTTGTTTCGATGCCGTTACGGTCGGAGGATTCTGCCTCCTCATCCGCCGGCAGGCACTCGATGAGGTCGGCCACTACGACGAGATCTTCGGTCTCGGATACGGTGAGGAGAGCGATTGGTGCATGCGCGCCCGCAGTCTCGGATGGCGGGTCGTCGGCACGGAAGACACCTTCGTCTACCACCGGGGAAAGGTGAGCTTCAAGAACTACAAAGAGGAGACGTTCCGACAGGGGAACTACCGGACGTTCATGGAACGTTGGGGCCAGGAGTATTCCGCAGCAATCAGTGAATACAAGCGAATGGACGCTCTTCGGCAGGTTCGGGAAGCCTATGTCCGAATGGAGTCGCCGGCTCCACCTCCGGTCGTTTCGGCATTCGTCGATCGGATTCGCGACGGCGGTGCGGGTCATGCGGTCACGGAGGCCGGCCGTTTCGTGCGTGACCAGGGTGGTGCGCGCCAGATTCCGGCGATCGTGCGCCAGCGCGGTCTCGTTCGTCCGCGGAACTCGCGTCATCCCCTGCCACGAGGATTCCAGTCGAAGGTGCGTCCCCGCGTGACCTACGTCCTTGAGAAGTTCTCGATCGCTGGTGGCGTCTTGTCAATCGTGCAATTGGTGAATCGGCTCACGCTGCTCGGGTGGGACGCCAAGATAGCGACTCATCACGGTCACGATCAGGAGCATCTGGGCTCCTATATGCTCTATCACCATCCGTACGTCTTCCCGTCGGCCGAGGCGATGATCGATGGCTTTCCGAAGAGCGACATCGTCGTTGCGAGCCTCTGGTCGACGGCCGAGAAGGTCAGCCGGATCGTTCGCCGGATGCCGGACGCCGTGCCCTGGTATTTCGTGCAGGACGACGAGACGAATTTCTTCCACGAGATGGACATCCAGGGCCGTCAGAGGGTGCTGGACAGCTATGCATTGGTACCCAACAAGATCGTCAAGAGTCGATGGCTGTTGGAGAGGTTGAAGGGGTACGGGCATGGTGCCGAGGTCGTTCCCCTCGGATTCGACCTCGATTCCTTCTATTCACTCGTTCCGCAAGAGGAAAGACCGATGCGGATCCTTGCGATGGCTCGCCCGCGGACGCCCCGCCGCGGATTCGAACGCCTCGTGCGAACCCTTCGCGAGGTGAAAAGCAAGAGGCCTGAAGTCGAAGTCGCACTCTTCGGTTGTCCGAATCTTCGTGACTATGGAATCGACTTTGAATATACCGATCTCGGTGAGGTGCCGAACGAGAGACTTCGGTCGCTCTACAATTCCAGCGCCATCGTCCTGGATCTCTCCGACTATCAGGCATTGGGACGGATCGGCCTCGAGGGGATGGCTTGTGGCGCGGCAACGGTTCTCACGCGCTTCGGGGGAATCAACGAATATATTCGGGACGGCGTGAATACTCTCGCGGTCGATCCGAAAGACGAGCCTTCCATCGTTGCGGCGATTCTCAGGCTCGTCGACGACCCGGATCTCCGAGGTCGTCTCGTCGGGGAGGGCTTCCGAACCGTGAACCGATTCTCCTGCGACGACGAAGCGCGAAGGACGAGTCGTCTCTTCGCGGCGAGCCTCGGATTCGATGATGGGTTGCCCGAGGAGTTCGCGTGGCCGGATGATGAAGGGCCATTGCGAGCGGGTCGCGCGGGGGAAGGAACACGAGCCTCGGCTCGGGCCGTCGGTGGGGAACGTTCGAGGGGAGGGCCCGAATGGCGATCATGAATGCCGTTTCTTCGGCCATACGACGCATTCTGGGAAAACCACGCCAGATCAGCGAAGAGGAGTTCAAGGCCTACAGGCGCGAGTCCCTGGACCCCGTCACACGGCGCGGTGCTTGCTACGTCCCGATCCAGGGCTATGAGAGTACGATTCACTATCGGGACAAACAGAACCTCCACCATCTCGGTCGGTACGAATGGGCGGTCCGTGTCCTGGAGGCCCAGCCGAGTCGTGGGCGGGTTCTCGACTGCGCCTGTGGTGTCGGCTATGGCAGCCGGAAACTGGCGGAGATCTTCGATCGGGTCGAGGCCGTCGACATCGACGAGCAGGCGATCGAAATGGCGATCGAGAGATACGCCGACCCACGGATCGAGTGGAGCGCGATGGATGCTGCGTATCTGCGGTCGAAATACCAGCCAGAGTCTTTCGATGCGATCGTGAGCATGCAGACGATCGAATCGATCGAAGACGATCAGAAGTTCCTTGACGACCTCCATGCGATTCTACGGCCCGGGGGCATCCTTCTCATCGACACACCGCTTCGCAAATTCAGGGTCGACTGCCCGGAGAATCCCCACCATCGGAGGTACTACGGGGTCGACGAGTGGATCGAGATGCTTCAGAGTCGATTCCAGATCCGGGTCTTCGGTTCGCTTCCGGAAGCCGATTTCCTGAAGTCCTGCGGGATGCCCAGCCAGGGATCGATCGTTCATTGCACCCGGGAAGAATGAGTCGGGAAGGCAAGGGGAACGACCGGATTCCGGCCCGGGTCCGGCTAGCGGATCCCGAGGCCGGTGAGAGGGATCGTCCGATGGCGTCGTTTGCGAACGCCGTGCACGATCTTCTCCCACTCGGAATCCGGCATCTCCTGATTGATCCGGACGAAGATGTCGAACTGGGAATGGATCCTCCGTTCGAAACGATGATAGGGCTTGTCGGAATGGCGGTCGCGGTCGTATTCCTTTGAATCCCGCGGCGCGTCGATCGGAACGATCGCAGGATGAGTCGAATCCAGGATGGGTTTCTGGCCGAAGACGGAAGGGGCAGACCAGCCGAGCTCCCTGAACAGGGCATCGAAATCGGCAAGAGACATCATGTTCGGATGACCGTGCCAATCCGTCCAGGTCAGTTTCAATCCCAGGGCTTTCAGGTAGTCGATGTCTTCGAAGCTCGGGTGGCGAATGAAGATGAAGTCGCGTGCCACATGTTCCATGTTGGCGAGGATGGAGCGCGTCACTTCGATGTCGGGGAGATGCTCCAGGACGTCGAGAAACGATAGGAAAGAGACGCAGCGCTCGGGCAGCTCGATGGACGTGAGATCGGCCCGGTAGGCCGGGTGGCCGTCGGCGCGAGCGCGTTCGATCTTGCCGGGCGAGGAATCGAAGCCGATCCCCGGTCCGCGCCCGAAGGTCTTCTCGCAGTACGCGATCGATCCGCCGATTCCGCACCCGCCATCGATGAAAGCGAATTCGCCCGCGATCAGCCGATCGCGAGCCTCATCGAGGTTGCCTTTGCTGGAACTCGAATCCGTCAACGTCGTTTCGGCCCCGTTCTTCATGGACATCCGATTCCCGATCCCGTCCGGGCTTCGATCCTACCGGTCGAGTCGGATTCTCGAGGTCGCGATAGAGTCGCTCGAGATTCCGGAAGCGCCGAGCGCTCTTCTGGGCCGATTCCCGAAACCGGGCCGAAGTCCGAGCCTGATCGAGAAGGATACCCGTATATGCGGTCGGGCGATGCATGTTCGCCTCGAAACGGACATCGAGACGGCTTCGTCGGGCGTCATTGTCCTTTGGATAGCCCGCGCGCTCCCTCGGCCGCAAGAGGGCATCGAGAAGACTTCGCCAATGATGATCGAGCGCGATCCTCCGAGCAGTCGATCCGCCTGCATGTCGTATCGCAGGGGAGACCGGTTTCCCGATCGCCATCCCGACTGCCATGGCTTCTTTCCAGTCATCGACCCGGCATGGCGGTGGAGGGCGCCCGGCTTCGTTGCCGGTGAGCGCGATCTCTCCGTCGATGAAGCCCGAGAATTTCGCGTGACCGCCCTCGACTTCCGGCGCGACGATGATGGCCGGGCGGCCGAAAGAGGTCGCCGTGATCGCGCCGTGGAGAGAAGACCCGAGATAGACTTCGGAGAATCGGATGCAGGCGGCGATTTCACGCAGGCTCTGCGGATGGTCGATGACGAGGGGGTTCGTTTTCATCATTCTTCCGACCTGCCGCTGCAACACGTCATCCTCGTGGCAGGGG
>DRKE01000080.1 GCA_011051925.1 Deltaproteobacteria bacterium | reverse complement strand
CCCTGAAATACCTCCCGATCCGAACTACAGTCCGTCTGCACCGCGCTCACCTCCCCAGCCAAGCGATTCGTCTTTGACAACGATCACTTAGCAGGTTTGGAGAGCGCGGTGTGCTTTTTCTCGTGAGATTTCCGGGCTAGGCAGGCACCGGAAAAGCGCGTATAAACAGGAGTTCGCAAAACGGGTGCGCGGGGCTCCGCATGGCTGATCGGCCGGATGAAATCGTCGAGGAAGAGTTGGCCGCCTATGAAAAGGTGAAGGCCCAGCTCGCCGAGATTCCGCCTCCTCGGACGGCGGACCAGGCGCCGATCGTTCGCGAACTGGAACGATTGCGCGAGCGCCTGCTCTCGGGCGACGAGAACAAGGACCTGTCGGCACTGACCGAGCAATACCACAACCAGTCGGCCATCCTGAATCAACTCCGGAATGCCGGGCAGACCGTCCAGATCGACTCCGCCTCTCCGTATTTCGCGCATCTCCGATTGGAGGAGCAGGGTCGGGTCCGCGACCTCTACCTCGGCCGAGCGACCTGTCTCGACAAGGGGGCCCGGATCGTCGATTGGCGGGACGCGCCGATCTCGAAGATCTTCTACAGCTATCGACAGGGAGACGATTTCGACGAGGAGATCGCCGGCCGTGAGCGTCAGGGAGTCGTCCTGGCACGCCGGATGGTGCGGATCCGTGATGGGGTTCTGGAACGGATCCAGGCGCCCGAAGGGGATTACCGTCTCGATCCGACGGAATCCTGCGGCTGGCGGCGGGACGCCATCGGGCCTCCGCGTCTGGCCGGTGGAGAGGAGGCGGCCCTTCGCTACGACGCCGGCGAGGCGGCGACGACGCGCCGGATGGGAGAGGGGCTCGACGGCGAGATCCTTCGTGCCGACAAACATCTTCCCGAGATCACGAGCCTCATCGATCCGACCCAATTCGATCTGATCACGCGCCCAGCGAGCGGATATCTCGTCATCCGGGGGAGCGCGGGGTCGGGCAAGACGACCGTCGCGCTGCATCGGATCGCCTATCTGGCCTTCGACGATCCGCGGATCGACAGTCCCGATACGCTCGTCGTCGTGTTTTCGAGGGCGCTGGCACGATACGTGGCCCACGTCCTGCCTTCGCTCGGGCTTCGGGGCGTTCGGATCGTCACCTATCGCGATTGGGTCCACGACGAACGCAAACGCTGCTATCCCTGGCTTCCCGCTCACGAGCGGGACGACACGCCGGCCATGGTGCAGCGATTGAAGCTTCATATCGGGATGGACGTGGCTCTCGAGCGGCAGGTGGAGCGGGTTCCCGGTCCCCGGACGGCGGAACAGGCCTTCGACGATTGGGCGAGCGTCCTGACCCAACGGAGCCTGCTCGGGGAGATCTTCTCGGAAATCGCGCCGGAGCGCTTCTCGGAAAGGGATCTCGACCGTTTCGTCGAATGGAATCGCCTGCGGCTGGACGAACTTTCTTCCGCGATCTCCGGGGAGGGGGAGGGGGATGTCGGATTGGATCCCGAGGACGATGCCCTCCTGTTGCGGGCCTGGCAGCGACGGGTCGGAAGGCCGATCGGTCGATCGCGGCGTCCGCTGGCCCTTCGTCACATCGTGATCGACGAGGTCCAGGACTTCGCGCCCCTCGAGGTCCGTGTCCTGCTCGATTGCATGCAGCGCGATTCGAGCATCACCCTGGCGGGAGACACGCAACAACATCTGATGGAGCACTCGGGTTTCACCTCGTGGCCGGCTTTCTTCGAGGAACTGGGACTCGATGGTGCGGAGATCGAGACGTTGAAGGTCAGCTATCGATCCTCGCGACAGGTGATGCAGTTCGCCGCTTCGCTGCTCGGGGACCTCAAGGAGGACGAGGAGATCCTGACGACGCGGAACGGCCCGCCCGTCGAGTTGTTCCGGATGACGGATCGGGGGGCTTGTGTCGCGTTTCTTTCCGACGTTCTGCGGGATCTGATGGAGGCGGAACCGATGGCTTCCGTGGCCGTCCTGACGCCGAATCCCGTTTCGAGCGACGTCTATTTCGAAGGCCTCGATCGCGCCGAACTGCCCCGATTGCGTCGGATCCGGGAGGGCGAGTTTCCCTTCAAGGCGGGGATCGAGGTCACGGAGGTGGCCCAGGTCAAGGGCCTCGAATTCGACTATGTCATCGTTCTCGATGTCGATGCGACCAACTACCCGGATACGCCTTCGGCACGGAGGATGCTCCACGTGGCGGCGACCCGGGCCGTCCATCAGCTGTGGATGATGAGCGTGGGGACGCCTTCGCCGCTGGTCGAGGCGATCGATGCGCGCTGACGGGAATGCGTCTTCATGATCGAACGCCTGCGTGTGGAACCCGATGGACAGGGGCTCTTCGAAGTGACCCGGGCCGTGGCGGGCGTGGTCTCCCGAGCCTCGGTCGGGGAGGGGCTCTGCACCGTCTTCATTCGGCATACCTCGGCGAGCCTGGTGATCCAGGAGAATGCGGACCCGTCGGCCCGGCGTGATCTCGAGCGATGGCTCGCTCGTCTCGTTCCCGAAGAGGACGCCCTCTATACCCATACCCAGGAGGGCCCGGACGACATGCCTGCCCACGTCCGCGCCGCGCTCACTGCGACTTCACTCTCGATTCCGATCGAGCGGGGTCATCTCGTGCTCGGCACCTGGCAGGGGATCTTCCTCTGGGAGCATCGGCATCGACCCGGTATCCGCACCCTCGTCGTCCACGTCGGCGGGTAGCGGTCGAGACGCGATCGGCGAGTCCGGGCCGGCGCCGTCTTCGGCGAGACGCACCGGGATCTCTCCACGCAGGCGAGCGGCCTCGTCGAGCAGGGCGCGTCGGACCTTTTCGGCGATCCAATCCCGTTCGACCCGGTCGTGAATCTCGGCGAGGGGAGGAATCCGGCTCTCGCGGCGTGCTTCGATCCAGACGAGATGAACCCCGAAAGCGGAATCGACCGGTCCGAACCATCGTCGTTCGGGTGCATCCGCGACCGCATCGGCGAATTCCGGGCCGAAGCGGGCCACGATCCGAGCGGGGCTCGCCAGGCGGAGCGAGTGGCCCGAGAGAAAGGAATCCCCCCGTTGGATCGCGGCTGCGGGTTCCGTCTTCTCCCGCCGGAGCGCCTCGAGAAGCTTTCTGGCATCCGCCTCGGTAGCGGCTCCCCTCCGGTCACGCGAGAAATACACATGGGTGAAGTCGAGCAAGGGAGGTTCGCGCCATCTTTCCGCATGCGACTCGAACCAGATCCGGAGAGCCGCCTCGTCGACCGGCTCGGATCGCACGTGCGCGCGAACGAGTGCCTGCACGCGATCGATGAGACGACGGCGAACGACCAGATCGGTCTCGTCCATGCCCAGCTCGACCGCGCGTCGATAGAGCGTCTCGTCGCTCTCGTCGGTCTCCCCGAGAAGGAATCGCATGTTGAGGATCAGTCGTTGGCGGACGACGGTATCCGTCTCGGCGAGTCCGAGCATGCGGGCCCTTGCGAGCCAGAGGGCCTCGTCGACGACCTGGTCTTCGATGGCTCGGGCTTCGGCAGCGCTGACCGGACGACGGACCTCGGTGGCGAAGGCCGCGATCCGGGCTTCGATCTCGCTGCGATGGACGAGGGCGACGGGCTTGTCCGGGGTTCCCGGCCATGCGAGGCGCAGGCCGAAGAGGAGGGCGCCGATCAACAGGAAATGGACCAGTGGGGATCGAAGCAAGGTGTCCCTTCGTTCGCGAGAAGGTCGGGTCCGGGGATGCCAGGAGGGAAAATCTATCGCAATCCGCGCCGGCGAGTCCGGATCCGACCGGCACTCGGACCGGAGGGATTCTAGACTCCGCTTCATGGAGAGACTGAGGGCGGCTTTCGCGACATTGGCCGGTTGGTGCTTCGACCATCGAGGGTTCGTGAGTGCCTTCTGTTTCCTTCTCTTCCTGGGAAGTCTCGCCCTCGCGTCACGGGTCGGACAGGACGCCAGCTACGAGACCTACTTCGACGAAGACGATACGACCTACCGGGCCTACGAGGCCTATCGCGACGATTTCGGCTCGGACGAGGTCGCCTATGTCGGTTTCGAACTGCCCGGCGTCGAGTACGGGCCCTGGAATGCCGAGGCCATGGCCACCCTGGTCGATCTCACGGCGGCGCTCGAGGACGAGGTGCCCTTCGTCTATACCGTGACGAGCCTGGCGAATGCCGAGCTGACGGTCGGCACCGAGGACGGAATCGAGATCACCCGGATCCGGGACCGCATGCCGCTCTCGCAGCGCGAACTGCTCGAGTTGCGGGAGACCTACCTGCGGAAACCCCTGCTCGTCGGGGGGATCATCAATCGGCAGGCGGATTACGGGGCGATCCTGCTCAAGATGGATCGCTCGAGTCCGGATCCGCCGGAAGAGCTGGTCTGGGATCCCGAGAAGGGGGAGGCCCTCGAGAATCTCTATCCGCAGGTCACCGATGCGAAGATCAGCGAGATCCTGGCACGACCGGAATACTCGCGATTCGTCTTCCATGTGTCCGGTGATGTCCCCCTGAACGCCTATTTCAATCGGATCCTTTTCGTCGAGCCCTTCTTCCTGATGGCGATCAGTCTCGTCGTCATCTCCATGATCCTGGCGTTTTCCTTCCGCTCGTTCGTGGGGGTCGTGACCCCCATCCTGGTCCTGTTGCTCACGGTTTCCGTGACGGTGGCGATGATGGCCCTTGCCGGATTCGAGATCGGGATCTCCTTCTCATCGACGCCGACGCTCCTGCTGGCGATCGGGGTCGCCCATTCGGTCCATATCCTTTCGGAATTCCGGACGCGCTTCGCCCTGCTCCGGGACCGACGGGAAGCACTCGTGCAGTCCATTCGCCTGGTCGGGGTGCCCTGTCTGCTCACGAGCCTGACGACCGCCGTGGGGTTCGCCTCGATGAGTTTCGTACCGATCCGGAGCATCTCGGAGGGCGCCCTGTACCAGGCTTTCGGCGTGCTGGCCGCATTCGTCCTCTCATTCACGCTCCTGATGGCCCTGCTTTCGTTCGGTCCGCGGGAACCGGGCCGGCTCTCGCTGCCCGCGACACGGGACGGGGAGCCCGCCGGGCGCGGAAGACGCCTTCGACGAGGGCTCGAATGGGTCGCTCGTGTCAATGTCGGCCATTGGCGTGCGCTCATCGCCGCGTTCTCGATCCTGCTTCTCGTCGGAATCCTCGGAGCGGCTCGCGTCGAGGTCGATAGCAACTGGCTGGAGGATTTCTGGCCGAGCGCCCCCATCCGGCAGGCGACCCTGCGCGTCGACGAGGAGATGGGTGGGGTCACGAACGTCGTCTACCTCTTCGATGGCGGAAGCGGCGATGCGATCAAGGAGCCTGCGGTTCTTCGCGAGATCGACCGGCTGGAGGCCCTCGCGAGCCGGGAAGCCGGACTGGTGCGCAAGACCTACTCGATCGTGGATATCGTGAAGGATCTGAATCAGGCCCTGCACGGCGACGATCCTGCGTTCCATCGGATTCCGGAGACCCGGGAGGCCGTGGCCCAATCCCTGCTTCTCTACGAGAGTTCGGGCGGTGAAGAGGCCGCGGAGTACGTCTCTTCCGACTATCGGTATGCGAATCTCGAGCTCCGGATCCGATTGGCTCCCACGGCGGAAATCGCACGCTTGATCCGGAAACTGGACGCAGATCTCGCGGCCCATCCGTTGGCGTCGACGACCGTGACCCTGACCGGGATCGGCGCCCTCTGGCTCAAATTGATGGAGTACATCATGACCAGCCAGATCCGGGGATTCTCGATCGCCTTCGTCTCGATCACGCTCATGATGATGGCGATCTTCCGTTCCTGGAAGGTCGGGCTGATCTCGATGATTCCCAATCTCGTCCCTGTCGTCCTGGCACTGGGTGCGATGGGATGGTCGGGTATTCCGCTCGACTACAACAAGGTCATGATCGCGGCCGTGGCCCTCGGGATCTCGGTCGACGATACGATCCATCTGATGACCCGCCAGGCCCATGAATTCGGAGTCCATCGCGACTATGCCCGTGCGCTCCGGGAGGCATTGGCGGATGTCGGTCGGGCTCTGCTGATCACGTCGATCGCGCTCGTGCTGGGATTCCTCGTCTTGGTCTTCTCGGAGTTGCGCTCCCAGGCGCTCTACGGCGTGCTGCTGAGCGGTGCGCTCGTCGTGGCCCTCGTCGCGGATTTCTTCCTGATGCCCGCGCTCGTCTTGTGGATCCGGCCCTTCGGGCCGGAAGGGTCGGGGATGGGGGCCGGCGGCGTCGGGGTTTCCTCCGAACTGAAAACGGCAGCCTGAAGAGGGGGGCGCGGGCCGCGTCCGCCGGCGCATCGGCGGTCCGCTTCGTGTATACATTCCGGGTGTCGGCATGCCGATGGGCAGGGCTGTCTTCGATCCGGCGAGGCGGGCCGTGATCCGGAATGGCATGGGAACGCCGGGATCTCGCATGGTGGCGGAACGAACCGCAGGAGGAACCTCCGATGACACTGGGAACGACGTACCTCATTCTCGCTTGTATCGGCCTCATCTTCACCGCGTTGACCTGGTTCCGGGTCCGACTCTTCCCCCAGCTCACGATTCCCACCTTCGTCGTCGGCTGGCTTCGGGGGGAACTGGCCCTCCAGACGATCGCGATCGAGGCGATCGTGACCCTCTTGTTCTGGATGGCGGGCGCGATGGAGTCGGCCGCGGGACAGGTCGGCTTCGCGCTGACCTGTGTGTCATGGGCGATGCTCGTGGGCGTTCATTGGCGCGGTGTGAATGCGGGACGCGAGTTCCGCGCGGCGTTGGCGCCGCTGGGCGTCGAGCCGGAAAGCAACGTGTCGGTCTTCCACGGTTTCACGAAGCCCTTCTCCTTCAGGCATCCGGAGGTCCACACGACGCGGGATCTGAAATACGGCGCATCGCTTCCGGGCGACCGGGGCGGGCGGAACCTGCTCGACCTCGTGCTTCCGAATTCGGCAGAGGAAGGCGACCGGCGTCCCGTGCTGCTGCAGGTCCATGGGGGAGGCTGGCTGATCGGCGACAAGCGGGAGCAGGGAAGGCCCTTGATGACGCATCTCGCTTCCCGGGGATGGGTCTGCGTGGCGATCAACTACCGATTGAGTCCCGAGGCGACGATGCCCGACCATGTGGTCGATGTGAAGCGATCGATCGCGTGGATCCGCGAGCACATCGACTTCTTCGGCGGCGATCCCGATTTCCTGTGCATCACGGGGGGCTCGGCGGGCGGGCATCTCTCCGCGCTCGCGGCACTCACGCCGAACGATCCGGGCTTCCAGCCGGGATTCGAGGAGGTCGACACGCGGATCGACGCCTGCGTCCCCTTCTACGGTGTCTTCGATTTTCTCGATCGCGCGAACGATCGGCCCTTCGGAAAGATGAGCGATTTCATCGGACCGAAGGTCTTCAAGTGCACACCCGAGGAGAATCCCGAACTCTGGGATTCGGTGTCACCGGTCACGCGGGTGCATTCGGAGGCGCCGCCCTTTTTCGTGATCCAGGGCAGTCACGACAGCCTGGTCTTCGCGGAGGAGGCCCGGACCTTCGTTTCGGCGCTGCGAGCGAAGAGCGCCGAACCGGTCGCGCACGCGGAGCTTCTCGGCGCGCAGCATGCGTTCGAGATCTTCCATTCCCCCCGGTCGGCCCACGCCGTTCGCGCCGCAACGGCCTTTCTCGAGAAGATCCATGCCGAGTATGAGGCGAAGAAGACCGATTCCGGTCGCGTCCGCGGTACCGTCGAGGCGGTCTGACCCGACCCTTGCGGATCATTCCTCCGAGAGGGTGGCGAGTCCGTCGAGGATGCGATTGCGGAGTTCCGTCGGGTCGATGACGTCATCGTAGACGAGATGATGGGCCATCCGGTAGGTTCCGGATCGCTGGGCGGCTTCGGCGCGCGCCTGGGCTTCGGCGTCGAGCTTCGCGGCCGCCCCGCCGCTCTCTGCGGGCATCGCCCCCATCGTGACGCCGGGCAGGGACAGGCAGAGCGTCTGCTTGTCGAAGGGATTCTGGGCCATCGTGACCGCGCCGAATCCGAAGGCCTTGCGCAGCGTGACGTGGATCTTCGGATTCGCGAGCCGGCGTTCGGCCCGGAACATCCGACCGCCCCATTTGAGGATTCCGCTTCGCTCCGCCTTGCGACCCGCCATCACGCCGGGATTGTCCGTGAGAAAGAGGACGGGATGGCCGAAATGTCCGATCACCTCGAGGAAGTCGGCGGCCTTGATCGCGGCGGGACTGTCGACGGCGCCGGCCTGACGCGCGGGATTGTTGGCGAGGATGGCCATGGCGCGGCCTCCCATGAAAGCCAACCCGACGACCAGGCCCCGGCCGTAGCCCGGCTGGATCTCGAGAAACGAATCCCGGTCGACCACGCGATCGATCACGTCATGGACGTCATAGGGCCTGCGGTCATCGGGCGGAATGATCTCGACGAGATCCTCGAGGAGCCGAGGCCCGGTATCGCCGTCGTCGCGGACGGGGCGTTTCGCTCCGGCATGGCGTGGGAAGTATCCCAGATAGGTTCGGGCGAGTTCGATCGCCTCCCGGTCGCCGGCCACGACGTTGTGTGCCGATCCCGCGATCTCAGCGCAGATCTCCGGGCCGCCGAGCGCCTCCTTCGTGACGTCTTCCCCGGTTGCGGCCTTGACCAGGGGCGGCCCGCCCGTGAACATCGAGGCGCGCTCGCTCATCACGACGAAATCCGAGAGCGGGGCGGCGAGCGCGCCATGTCCGGCGGAGGGCCCCAGGACGAGACAGACCATGGGTACATGGCCCGACAGATCGGCCAGGGCGAGCAGATCGTTCGGTGAGCGGCCCATGCCGTCCGTTTCCGTGAGCCGATGTCCCGCCCCTTCGAGCATCATGACGAGAGGGGCCTTCTCCTGCATCGCGAGTTCCGCGATCCGGTAGCGTTTCGCCGTCCCGCCCGTCCCGATCGAGCCGCCGAGAACGGTGAAGTCCTCGGCGCCCGCGAAGGCAGGCCGGCCGCGGATCATGCCGCTGCCACAGATGAAGCCCTCTGCAGGGATGTCGGAAACGGTCCCGACCAGCTTGCCGATCTCCCGGAAGCTGCCTGGATCGAAGAGCGCGGCGAGGCGCTGTCTCGCGTCGAGCCGGCCACGGGCGTGCATCTTCTCCTCGACCCGCGCCGCGCCGCCCATCTCCTCCATCCGTGCGCGACGGCTGCGGAGTTCGGCCTGGATGGGCATCCAGGCCGCGCGATTCTCACGCGCCGAACGTTCTCGGCGGCCCTCCTTCTTTCGGCGGGACGACTCATCCTTCGATGGCGGAGGGGCCATGGATTGCGGCTCCGTCGGGTCGGGGTGGCGAGGCTTTTCGAGGGGGTGGGGCGAACGCGCCTAACGCGGAGCCCCGCCTCGTTCGAGCTGCTTCTTGATCTCGATCCGGGCGATCGCTCGCCGATGGACCTCGTCGGGTCCGTCGGCCAGGCGCAGGGTGCGCATCTGCGAATAGGCCCGCGCGAGCCCGAAATCATCGGCCACACCGGCACCCCCATGGGCCTGGATCGCGTCGTCGATGATCTTGAGGGCCATGTTGGGCGCCTTGACCTTGATCATCGCGATCTCGGCCCGAGCGACCTTGTTGCCCACCGTATCCATCATGTACGCGGCCTTCAGCGTCAGCAATCGCGCGCACTCGATGTCGATGCGTGCGTCGGCGATGCGCTCTTCCCAGACGGAGTGTTCGAAGAGCTTCTTGCCGAACGCCGTTCTCGATGTGAGCCGATCACACATCTTTTCGAGGGTCCTCTCGGCCACCCCGATCACGCGCATGCAGTGATGGATCCGCCCCGGCCCGAGTCGTCCCTGGGCGATCTCGAACCCGCGTCCCTCGCCGAGCAGGATGTTCGAGGCGGGAACGCGGACATCCGTGAAGGTGACCTCGCCATGGCCGTGGGGCGCGTCGTCCCAACCGAAGACGGGAAGGAAACGCACGATCTCGACGCCGGGGGTCCGGCGGGGGACCAGGATCATGCTCTGTTGCGTGTGCTTCGGGCCGTCGGGATCCGTCTTGCCCATCACGATCAGGATCTCGCAGCGCTCGTCCAGAATGCCGGACGTCCACCATTTCCGTCCGTTGATGACGTACTCATCGCCGTCGCGTCGGATCTCCGTGCAGATGTTCGTGGCGTCCGAGGAGGCGACCTCGGGCTCGGTCATCGCGAAGGCCGAGCGGATCTTGCCGTCGAGAAGCGGCTGAAGCCATTCCTTCTTCTGCTCGGGGCTGCCGTAGCGCTCGATCGTCTCCATGTTGCCCGTGTCGGGTGCTGCACAGTTGAAGACCTCGGGCGCGAAGCCCACCCGACCCATCTCTTCGCAGAGGGGGGCGTAGTCGAGATTCGAGAAGCCCGCGCCATGCTCGCTCGCCGGAAGGAAGAGATTCCAGAGGCCGGCCTCGCGGGCCTTCTCCTTCAACTCCTCCATGAGGGGAGGCGTCTGCCAGCGGGAGGGAAGGGCTTCGTGTTGCTCGTAGTAGAGCTCTTCATTCGGGTAGATGTGTTCCTCCATGAAGTCGCGCAGCTGGCTGAGGGCGTTCTTGCATTTGTCGCTGTACTCGAAATCCACGTGGGTCTCCTGTGTGGTGCGCGTTCGTCGGTCGCGTCCGGGACGCCTCAATACTACGGTGTTCGCTGGCAACTCTCCATCCACGCTTGCCTCGCGCCGGGTCGGACCGGGTGACGCCGGGCGGGCAGATCGGAGTCGGGCTGGCTAGGATCCCGGGCCATGGAAATCAGACTCGACGGACAGGTCGCGCTGGTCACCGGCGGCTCGCGTGGAATCGGGAAGGCCATCGCGCGAACCCTGGCCGAGGCCGGCGCGCAGGTGATGATCACTTCGCGAAAGGCGGAGGCCTGCGAGGCCGCCGCGCGTGAAATCGGCCCGAACGCGCATTTCGAGGCCGGTCACATCGGCCGGGACGAGGACGCCGAACGGGTCATCGAAGCGACGCTCGACCGCCTCGGACGGATCGACGTGCTGGTCAACAACGCGGCGACCAATCCCTGGGCCGGACCGACCATCGAAGTCGATCGCGCCCGTTGGGACAAGACCTTCGCGACCAACCTGACGGCACCGCTCTTCTGGACCCAGCGGATCTGGCGGCGCTGGATGAAGGAGAATGGCGGCTCGGTCATCAACATCGCGAGCGTAGGGGGGTTCGCGACGAGTCCGATCCTCGGCGTCTACGACATCACGAAGGCGGCGATGATCCACATGACGAAACAACTCGCGGCCGAACTCGGACCGAAGGTCCGGGTGAACGCGTTGGCACCGGGGCTGGTCAAGACGGATTTCGCGCGAACACTCTGGGAGGACGGGAAGGGAGAGCAGGTCGCGAAGGCCTATCCCCTCGAGCGTCTGGGGGAGGTCGAGGACGTCGCGGGCGCCGCACTCTTCCTGGCCGCGGAAACAGGCCGCTGGATCACGGGGCAGACCTGGGTCCTCGATGGCGGTGGGCTCTGTGCCTACCGTTCGACGGCCTGAATCCGGGGCGGTCCTTGCCATCGCGAGGGCACGCGCGGGTACGAACGATCACCACAGGAATCGGAACGGAATGAATCCGAACGGAAATCAGGACGGGAAAGGAGGCGGACGGATGTCCGAAAACGAGAACGTGAAGAATCTGGGTCCATTGGCCCCGCTGGCGGGGATCTGGGAAGGGGACGAAGGCGTCGATGACGCGCCGTCGGATCGTCGGGAGCATGAAGAAACCCGCTACCGGGAAAGGATCGTCCTCGAACCGATCGGGCTGGTCGAGAATCACGAGCAGAAGCTCCAGGCCCTTCGCTATTCGACGACCGCGTTTCGCCTGGGCGAGCAGGACGCTTTCCACGAAGAGGTCGGCTATTGGCTCTGGGACGCCGCCGAGGGGCAGGTGATGCGGTGCTTCATGCCGCCGAGGGGAATGGCGATCCTGGCCGGGGGAAGTGCCGGAGCGACGGACCGGACCTTCTCGATGGCTGCGGAGGTGGGGGCCGAGGTCTATGGCATCTCGTCGAGCCCGTTTCTCGATCGGGAGTTCAAGACGGTTCGCTATGAACTCACGATCTCGGTCGAGGACGAGAACACCTTCCGCTACGAGGAAGACACGCAGCTGAAGATCAAGGGTCAGTCGGAGATCTTCCACCATCGGGATTCGAATACCCTGCGACGCGTCGGCTGAGTCGAATCCGGGCGGGCGGCGGGCCGGTCTACCGGGGTATCTCGTACTCGAAGACGGGTCGGTCATGGCCGGCCTCGATCACGCGGATCACGAGGGCGGGGCCGTCCATCCGGCGGCCGATGTCGACGACGATGAAGCCCGGCGCGGCATGGGCGAAGAGGCTTTCCGGCAGGTGCGTCACCGTCGAGACGCGGTCTTCCGCGCCGGCGCCGCTCACGACATGGAGTCCGGCGACGTCTCCCGGGTCGAGCAGCTGGAGACTGTGATCGTGGCCCGCGGCGTAGATCTCCGGCGGATTCCGGCGCATCACGGATCGGGTCCGTTCGATCCAGTCCGCGTATTCGCGCTCGTCGGTGTTGGCCAGTCCGCCGGCCAACCAGCCGAGCGGCGTGACGATCAGGTCTCCCAGGAAGCCATAGCTGAGGCCGCCATGCGGCCCGCCCGTGCGCATGGGGTAGTGCGAGGCGAGGAGGACGATCTCGTCGCGATGCTTCGACAGGAGGGCGTCGAGCTCGGCGAGGACCCCTTCACGGGTCTCGGGGGTCGGGCAATCCTCGCGCAGTCGCGCGTTGATCCAGGGCGTCGGATCGAGTGCGATGAACACGATGGCCGCATGGTCCGGTGTCGCCGCGTGCAGGACGCGCTCGACGGGCCCCATGCAGCCGTCCCGGGGGACGAACTCGGCCGTTCCGTCGGGCCAGCCATCGACGAAGGCCTGCTGGTTCCGGATGGCCCTCGCATTCTGTTTCCTCGGAAGCAGGCCCCAGTCGTGGTTGCCCGGAAGGAAGATCTTGCGTGCGGTCGTCGACGCCAGCTGTTGGGCGAGGATCCGTTCGCCGTGCGCCCGGTCGTCATCGGTCAATCCGTTGTTGTAGACGTTGTCCCCCAGGAAGACGACGGTGCTCGCTGCGCTCGTGTCGGCCCAGCGCGTGAGGGCAGCGAGGGTCGGATCGCCTTCGAGGTAGTAGCCGGCATCCCCGATCAGGAGGATGCGATGGTGCAGCGTCATTCCGGGCACGTCGTGGGCAAGACCCTCCGCGATCCAGGGCGGCGCATCGGCCCCATGGACGGGCCCCTTCAGGCGATGGGCGCAACCGGAGAGCAGGATCAGGATCGAAAGACAGACGATGCCCTGAACGAGCGGACGAGTCATGGCGACCTCATTGGGATTCTTCGGAGCGCCACGATAGGGAAGATCCGGTCCGGGGTTCCACTCCGACACGCGAGCCGCCCGGACCCGTCGTGATCCTTCTTTATCTTGTCTGTCTTCTATGCTGCAACATGCCGCGATCGGGCGCGATCGGGAAAACGGGGCGAGAGCGGCGGGAATCGGAAGGATCGGAATGAGAAGAGGGCAGGGGGAATCGATGCGGCTCGAGGGCAGGCGGATACTCGTGGTCGGTGCGTCGTCGGGGCTCGGCAGGGCGGCGGGGCTCGCAGCGGCGAAGGAGGGAGCCCAGGTCGGCTTCGCGGCGCGGCGGATGGAGCGGGTGGCGGCGGCCGCCGACGAGGCGGGGCACGGTGCGTTTCCGCTTCGTTGCGACGTGCGGGACCCGGAATCGTGTCGGCGGGTGGTGGCTGAAGCGATCAACCGGATGGAGGGCCTCGATGCCGTGGTCTTTGCGCCCGGGATCTCGACCTTCGGACCGATCGAGGAAATCGAAGCCGAGGCCTGGCGGGCTGTCCTGGAAACGAACCTGATCGGGGCATCCCTGGTCTTGAATGCAGCGATCGGCGCCCTCGAGGCCAGTCGGGGCAAGGCCGTCCTGATCTCCTCGATCGTGATCGACGACTCGCCACCGAGACCTCAGCAGGCCGCCTATGTGGTCAGCAAACGGGCGCTCGAAGCGCTGATCGAGGCCTGGCAGGCCGAACACCACGCCGTGGGATTCACGTCGATCGCCAGTGGGGACGCCCTGACCGAGTTCGCCCAGGACCAGGATTTCGAGAGGCTGGGTCCCATCGTTCGCCGCTGGCAGGAACTCGGCTACGCCTACGGTCGGATGATGACGGACGAGGCGGTCGCGGAGCAGGTCGTCAATGCGCTCTGTGCCCGGGAAACCCTGCGCCGGATCGCGATCACGCCCCACTATGCGACCTCTTCGGATGCGGAATAGGCGAAAGCCTTTTCGGAAACGAACTATCCACGAAAGTGTCAGGTAAAACACTGGCTTTCCCCAGGGGATGCAGTTAGTGTGGGCGGACTGGGAAGGGAGCCACAGGTCGTGGCCTCCTGTCATCCATTTCCGAAGGGTCGACGTCGACGCGTTGGTTGCGTGACGGCCGGCCTGCAGGAATGGACGGATCGGATCGGAACGGGAAGCGTGGTCTTTCCGGCCCGATCGATGCGGAAGCAGAGCTGCAGAACTGGAGTGGTGGATGCAACGGCTTTTCTCTCTTGCGTGGATCGCAGTTCCGGGTTTCGTCGTTCGGGCGTTCGGGGTGGTTCTGGCGATGGGTTGGGCGACGGCGGCAGCCGCCGTTCCCGTGTCCCTCGTGGTGGCCATGGATCCGAACGAGGGCGGCTTCGGATTCAGCTATCTGCACGACGGCAATACGCAATGCAGCACGATGGGCGGAATCGAGTTCTGCGAGAACGGACCTCCGCTGCGCGATCTGAGTGGCACCCTCAGCGGGGACCTCGTCGGAAACGTGTTGTCGGGGATCTCGGGCGTGATCGCGGTTGCCGGCGAGCCCGACATCGTGGTGACGGGGGGCTTCGTCGATTTCGATGCCTCGGCTCCCGACACCTTCGGCGCGCAGCTCGAGACATCGACCCACGGGACGTTCTATTTCCTCGATCACGCCTTCGCGGGCGCTGCGAACAGTTTCAACGGGGTGGATCTGCGGCTCTGGGGAAACAACTGGAACAACACGGGGACGCCGGATCCCGGGCCTTTCGCCCGGTATGGACTGGATCTCGGGATTACCGTCATTCCGGAACCCGGCACGGCGCTTCTTCTGGGTCTGGGGCTGGGCGTTCTCGCCGCACGCCGGCGGGTCTGATCGCCTCGAGGGATCATCCGACTTTCGAGAAACCGAAGTATGAAGAAGCCCCGTCGACGCGATCGGCGGGGCTTCCTCGCTTTCAGGCGGCCTCAGCTCGGGCCTGACCGGCGTTTCTGTTCGAGATGACGCCAGGCGGGCGGAAGCGAGACGTCGCGGTCGGGCTGTCGCGGCGGCATGTTGAATTTCGCGGGTGGCTGCCAGCGCATTTCGCGCATCGTCTCGCCGATATGCGTCATGTTCAGGAAGTCGTGGCTATAGCAGAAGAGCCCGTTGCCCGTGTAGTAGAGGATCGAGAGACCCGGAACGACCCAGGGCGTGCCGTCCTGCTTCTCTCCCAGGATCTGGTTCCACTGGCTGACCAGCCGGGGCCCGTCGACCATCGTCCATTGTTCGGGGGTCGACCAGCCGTATCCCGTCAGGCCCTCCATCGATTTCTCGAAGAACGCGCGGATGTTCTCCCGTCCCTCGACGCGTCCCCAGGCCGGATCGCAGTAGACGGCATCCTCGGTGAAGAAATCGGCGAGTTCCGACCAGGTCCGCTTGCCCTCGTCGATTTCGTCGCGCAGGGCGACGAATCGGTCGTAGGTCGCCAGGGCTTCTCTTTCCATTTCAGTCGGCATGGCTTTCGGAGTCTCCTCGTGTTTCCTCGCATCGATCGGCGAGCGGAAGTAGGCTGTCGGCCGGTTCATCCGCCAGGGAGCGAAGAGGATCGCACATGACCGGCACGGGTAGCGAGAATAGACGAGATCGGCTCGAATTCGGGGGGGTGCCGGGCAATCTGCTGATCATGGTCGGGCTGCCCCTGGTGACGGCCTGGCTCTATTTCTCCGTGCGCTTCAACGGCGGGGCCCTGCTGCCCCGTTCGGACGTCGACCTGGGCGGGTTCATTTCGAGCTTGCGTCCGACCTGGCAGGCCGCCGCCTTCTACCTGCTCTGGCTGGTCTTCCAGGCGGGCCTCCAGGCATTCGTTCCCGGCCGTATCGGGCGGGGGATGCCGGGGCCGGGGGGCGGGGCGCTCGAATACCGGCTGAATGGCATGATGAGTCTCTGGCTCACCTTCGCGGCGGCGGCCGCCCTCGAGCTCTCGGGCGCGTTCTCGCTTCGCTTCCTCTACGACCAGTTCGGTGCCCTTCTCTCGGTGATGACGATCTTCGCCTTCCTCTTCAGCCTCTTCCTCTATTTCTTCGGAAAGCGGCCTGAACACGGAGGGCGGATCACCCATCGGCCGATCCACGATTTCTGGATGGGGACGGGCCGAAACCCCAGGATTCCGGCCGGTGGGTTCTTCGATCTGAAGTTCTTCTG
>DRKE01000079.1 GCA_011051925.1 Deltaproteobacteria bacterium | reverse complement strand
GATCGTCGACTCGAGATCAGATCGAAACGCCATCTCCATGTCGCCCCCTCCCGCCGCTCCGGCGAGGGCCGAGAATCCAGCAGTCGCGGCGCGACTCCAGAGCCGAGCCGACTACTCGACGTCGGCCCATTTCTTCATCTCCATGGGATCGACATCATGCTGTGTCAAGAAGCGATCCACCTCGCTTCGAAGCGCATCGAAGGAATCCCGGAGACGCTTCCTCACCGACCGTCGCTGGTCGGGAGGAACATCGAATTCTGCGATCATCTCCCTCCGCAGCTGCGTGACCTTCGCGATCAGCTCATCGACGCGACCCCGTTCATCGACGCCGGTCTGATCCCGAACGCCGTTCAGGACGGTCTTCATCTCGTCGAGACTCCGGACGGCGGCCACCCGATAGATCTGCCACTGATCGTCCAGTCGGAGCTCGTCCCCGGTCATCGCCCCGACCGTCCCGCGGGCGACTTCCCATTCGACGTCGTCATTGCCACAACCCGAAACCGTCGCCACCAGGACAGCGACGGTGGTGATGATGAATCCACGGACGCATCGACCCTTCATTTCCCTCTCCCTGTCTCTGTCCCTGTCCCTGTCCCTCTTCCTGGAACTCTTCCTGGACCCTTGGCGGCGGAACGCCACAGTACTGCATGCGTGTCGCAGGGTTGTTCTCCCCGTCCCGGATTCTTCAAGGGCCTCCGAATGATTTTCGCGAGAATCGCCTGGAGGGGCCCGATCCCCCCTCAGAGGAGCGGCACGATCAGGAGCGCGACCAGATTGATGATCTTGATCAACGGATTGATCGCCGGGCCCGCCGTATCCTTGTAGGGATCGCCGACGGTATCGCCCGTGATCGACGCCTTGTGGGCCTCCGAGCCCTTGCCCCCGAAATGGCCGTCTTCGATGTATTTCTTGGCATTGTCCCAGGCTCCGCCCCCCGCCGTCATCGAGATCGCGAGGAAGAGCCCCGTCACGATCGTGCCGATCAACAACCCGCCGAGGGCCTCGGCGCCGAGCAGCAGCCCCACCGCGATCGGGACGAGGACCGGAAGAAGCGAAGGGACGATCATCTCCCGGATCGCGGCCCGGGTCAGCATGTCGACCGCCTTCCCGTAATCCGGCTTCTGCTCCTTCGCCATGATGCCGGGCATCTCCCGGAACTGTCGGCGGACCTCGTTGATGATGGCGCCGGCGGCACGACCCACCGCCTCCATCGCCATCGCGCCGAAGAGATAGGGGACCATTCCGCCGATGAAGAGGCCCACCAACACCATGGGATTGGCGAGGGAGAAATCCAGCACGTCCCCGGAATGCCCGACGTTCCGATGGACGGACAGGGAGTGGGTGTAGTCGGAGAAGAGGACGAGGGCGGCGAGACCCGCCGAAGCGATGGCATAGCCCTTCGTGACCGCCTTGGTCGTGTTTCCGACGGCGTCGAGGGGATCGGTGACGGCTCGAACCGACTCGTCGAGCCCGGCCATCTCCGCAATCCCGCCCGCATTGTCCGTGATCGGCCCATAGGCATCGAGGGCGACGATGATGCCCGTCATCGAAAGCATGGATGTCGCGGCGATCGCGATCCCGTAGAGCCCCGCCAGGGCATGAGCCCCCCCGATGCTCGCGCAGACGACCAGCACGGGGATCGCCGTGGACTTCATCGAAACGCCCAGCCCCGCGATGACGTTGGTCCCGTCACCCGTCGTCGAAGCCTCCGCGATCTGACGGACGGGCGCGTATCGGGTCCCCGTATAGTATTCGGTCACGACGACCATCGCTCCGGTCAGCAGCAGGCCGATCAGGCTGCAGCCATGGAGGCGCGCGACCGGATGGAGGCCGTTTCCCGCCATCACCCGGTCGGTCACGATGTAGAAGGCCACCGCAGCGAGCCCCCCCGATACGATCAGGCCGCGATAGAGAGCGGGCATGATCCCGCCCTCCTTCCGGACCCTCACGAAGAAGCTGCCGGCGATCGACGCCAGGACGGATGCCCCACCGAGGACCAGGGGATAGGCGACCGCAGAGGCCGTGGCATCCCGGAACGAGAGGCTGCCGAGGAACATCGTGGCAACGACCGTGACCGCATAGGTCTCGAAGAGGTCTGCCGCCATCCCCGCACAATCCCCGACGTTGTCGCCCACGTTGTCCGCGATGACGGCCGGATTTCGAGGATCATCCTCGGGAATGCCCGCCTCGATCTTGCCGACGATGTCGGCCCCGACGTCCGCACCCTTCGTGAAGATCCCACCGCCCAGCCGGGCAAAAATCGAGATCAGGGATCCGCCGAAAGCCAGTCCCACCAACGGACGGACCGGGTCGGCGGCGCCGGAGGCGACCAGCCAGGCGTAGGTTCCGGAAACGCCGAGCAGCCCGAGACCCACGACCAACAACCCCGTGACCGATCCACCTCGAAAAGCGACCCGGAGAGCGGTGTCCAACCCGGTCTTCGCGGCCTCCGCCGTGCGCACGTTCGCGCGAACCGAGACATTCATCCCGACGAATCCCGCCACGCCCGAAAAGACGGCACCGATCCCGAATCCGATCGCCGTGGCCCAATCGATGAAGAAACCGATCGGGACGAAGAGCGCGATCCCCACGAGCGCGATGGTCCGATACTGACGATCGAGATAGGCCTTTGCCCCCTCCTGGATGGCGAGGGCAATCTCCTGCATCCGGGCATCACCGGCGGGTCGGGTGAGTATCCACCGGATCGAAACCAGGCCGTAGACGAGGGCCGCCGCCGCACAGCTGAGGGCAAAGCCGATTGAGGGTGACATCACGATCGCCTCTCCCGGTCATGCTCCGGATCGGGGCCCTGACGATGGTATCCTCCGGGCCCGGGCGTGACCATCTTGAAACCCCCGGCCTTGAAGCCCGTCCCGCCGTGTCTACATTGCGCTGCTCGAGGAGGGCCCGCCATGCGCATCGGTACCGCCATCCGTTCCCATCGGAAACTCAAGGTCGGCATCAACGGAT
>DRKE01000078.1 GCA_011051925.1 Deltaproteobacteria bacterium | reverse complement strand
TCGTCGTTCCCGATCGCTGCTCGCGGACCGCGGCGCGCTCCCGGCAGTCACCCCTCGGGACTTCCGCGCGGGATCGGGGCCGCGCGACAGTACCACCGGTCCACACGCCCGGCGCGTCCTCGCAGCACCCCTGGGCGAACGGAATTCGAGCGGAAACACGCCCTCGATCCACCCGGTCGCCCCGCGCCGGCGCAGCCGTCGGCGCACCCACGTGATGGAACCCGACCGGCCTTCCTCGTTCCCCGTTCGGGCAGGGGATCCCAGGGTGACCTGCCCGGGGTCGGGGTCACGGGGTCCCGGCATTCCTGTTCCATGAGGCCACCCGGATGGATGGGGAGCGGCGATCCGGCTCTTCCCCTCGCCCGGCGGTAGAATGATCCGGGAAGAACCTCCCCCGCCGGCTTGTGCGTCGGCACGCGAACCGCGAGAGTAGGGCGCCATGAGTTCCCGATCCCGAGACCCGAAATCCCGAGGCGAGGCCGGCGCGAAGAAGCCCTGGGGCGGCCGCTTCAGCGACACGCTGGACCCGACCGTGGAACGCTTCTCCGCTTCGATCCATTTCGACCGCGTCCTCGCGCGGCACGATCTCCGCGGCTCCCGTGCGCAGGCCCACATGCTGGGTCGGACGGGATTGATTGCCGCCGACGAGGCCGAGACGTTGCTTCGCGGGCTCGATCTCATCGAAAAGGAGATCGCGGAGGGAAGCTTTCCCTTCGACCCCGCCCTAGAAGACATCCACATGAACATCGAGTCGCGGCTCCACCACCACGTCGGGTCCGTGGCGGGCAAGCTGCATACGGGCCGTTCCCGCAACGACCAGGTCGCGACCGATCTCGCTCTTTTCCTTCGGGAGGTGTGTCTCGCCATCGAACGCGGTCTGCTCGGACTCCGTCGCGTCCTCGTCGAAAGGGCTCGCGAGCATGTCGACACGATCCTGCCCGGCTATACGCATCTGCAGCGCGCCCAGCCCGTGCGCCTGGCACATCAATGGCTCGCCCACGTCGAGAGCCTGGGCCGCGATGCGTCCCGCTTTCGTGATGCCCACGCCCGGATCCGGCGCTGTCCCCTCGGCGCCGGCGCCCTGGCGGGATCGACCCTTCCCCTCGACCGTCAGGAATCCGCCGCCGAACTCGGTTTCGAGGGGCCCACGCGAAACAGCATGGACACGGTGGCCTCCCGGGACGCCGCCCTCGAGTTTCTCTCGCATGCGGCGATCACGATGGTCCACCTCTCGCGCCTCGCCGAGGAGCTCGTCCTCTGGTCGACGACCGAGTTCGGATTCATCGAGCTGGCCGATGCCTACTCGACCGGTTCGAGCCTGATGCCCCAGAAGAAGAATCCCGACGTGCCGGAGATCGTCCGCGGGAAGACCGGGCGGGCGATCGGCAACCTCGTCACGCTTCTCACGGTCTTGAAGGGCTTGCCCCTCACGTACAACCGCGATCTGCAGGAGGACAAGGAGCCCCTCTTCGATTCGGTCACGACCCTGCGCGATTCGCTCGAGGTGATGTCCGGGGCGATCGCGACGCTCTCGGTCCGGACCGACCGGATGGCTGAGGCGGCCTCGGATCCGATGTTGCTGGCGACGGACCTCGCCGAGATCCTGGTCCGCGCGGGCGTCCCCTTCCGCGAGGCCCATGAAGTCGTCGGCCGGATCGTCGGCCACTGCACGCGCAAGGGGATCGATCTCCGCTCCCTCGGCCGGGCCGACATGCAGTCGTTCCACGAAGCCTTCGAGGCGGGGGCCGACGAACTCCTCGACCTCGAGCGCAGCCTCGAAAGCCGCTCGCTCGCCGGGGGCACGGCCCGGGTGCGCGTCGAGGCCGCCCTCGCCGAAGCCGAAACCGAGCTCGATGCCGAAGAGCGGGCACTCGAAGCCCGTGAAGCGGCCGATCCCGCTTCGAGCCGGGGGATGGAAGCATCATGAGAAGACCCGGCCGCGCGAGCCGGATCCTCGCGTCGATCACAATCTTCCTGATCGCGGGTACACTCCCGGCTTGTGGTCGATACGGCCGACCGATCCGCCCCGCTGCCCGTCCGGCGCCCGCCGCCCAGGCGGTCGAGGATCCGACGCCAGGCGATGCGGAGAAGGCTTCGACTGGAAAGACCCCTCCGGGCAAAGACCGGGAAGAAGGACCGAACGAGGAAACGGGAGCCCCCACGACATGACCCGCCCACTGCCCTTCACCAAGATGCATGGCGCCGGAAACGACTACGTCGTGCTCGACGCGCTCCGCGACGAACTTCCGGGGGATCTCGCCGAGCTGGCCCGGGCGATCTCCGACCGCCATTTCGGGGTCGGCTTCGATCAGATGCTCGTCGTGCGGCCCTCCGATGCCGCCGACTTCCGCATGGACATCTACAACGCCGACGGCAGCCAGGTCGAGATGTGCGCGAACGGCATCCGGGCCTTCTACCTCTATCTGCGCGAACAGGGCCATACGCAGGCGGATGAGATCGCGGTCGAAACCCTGGGCGGCATCGTCCGGCCGCGCTGGGCCGGCCCCGGGCGGGTGACCGTCGACATGGGCCTGCCGATCCTGATTCCCGAGAAGATCCCGACCACCCTGGCGACCGGTGCGGGCCCCGTGCTCGACGTGCCGATCGACCTGCCCCCGGATCTCTGGCCCGAAGGTCCGGAGGATCTGCGCGCGTCGTCGATCTCGATCGGCAATCCCCATTGCGTGATCCAGGTCGACGACGTCGATGCCGTCCCGCTCGATCGGGTGGGCCCGGCCCTCGAGCATCACGTCGCGTTCCCGAATCGCGTGAACGTCGAGTTCATCGAGATCGTGTCCCGCGATCGCATCCGACAGCGGACCTGGGAACGCGGGACGGGCGAGACCCTGGCCTGTGGATCGGGCGCCTGTGCGGTCGCGGTGTCGGCCATGCTGCGGGGTGTCGTCGACCGGGCGCTCACGGTCGAGCTTCGCGGGGGCGAACTCGAGATCACCTGGGCCGACAGGAATTCCCCGATCTGGATGACGGGCCCCGCTGCGACGGTCTTCACGGGCCTGTGGCCGCTCGCAGACGATTGAAGGGACGAAGCATGTTCGAAGGAACCCATACCGCGCTGATCACGCCCTTCCGCGAGGGACACGTCGACGAGGAGGCGCTCCGGGCCCTCGTCGAAAGACAGATCGAGGCAGGCATCGACGGCCTCGTGCCCTGCGGATCGACCGGCGAATCCGCCACGCTCTCCCATCTCGAACATCGCCGGGTGGTCGAGATCGTGATCGAAACGGCAGCGGGGCGTGTTCCCGTGATCGCCGGTACCGGGTCGAACTCGACCCGGGAAGCGATCGAACTCACGCTGCACGCGAAACAGGCCGGGGCACAGGGGGCACTGCTGCTCTCGCCCTACTACAACAAGCCGACCCAGGAGGGCATCTTCGCGCATTATGCTGCCGTGGCCCGGGAAACCGCCTTTCCGATCATCGTCTACAACATCCCGGGGCGAACGGCCTCGAATCTCAGCGCGGAAACCGTCGCCCGCCTGGCCCGACTCGATCACGTCGTGGGGATCAAGGAAGCGTCGGGTGACCTCGACCAGATGGCCCACGTGATCGCGCGCTCGCCCGGGGATTTCGCGGTGCTCTCGGGGGACGATTCGCTCACGCTGCCCCTGCTCGCGATCGGCGGCAAGGGCGTCATCTCGACCTCGGCGAACATCGCGCCCGAGTCGATGTGCGAGCTCGTCCGGCGATTCCAGTCGGGTGACGTGTCGGGCGCCCGGGAGATCCACTATCAACTCCTGCCGCTCTTCGACGCGCTCTTCTGCGAAACGAATCCGATTCCCGTGAAGGCGGCGGCGGCGGCCCTCGGCTGGTGCGATGACGAGATCCGGCTGCCCCTCACGCGGATGATCGACGTCCATCTCGAACACCTGAAGGTCGTGCTGAAGGACCTGGGGATCCTGCGATGAGCGACCCCGTTTCCACGAAGACGACACCTGTCGGCGTCATGGTCGTCGGCGCGCAGGGCCGGATGGGACTCGAGGTCCGCGCCGCGCTCGAGAAGGAGCCCCGGCTCGTGATGGCCGGCGCCCTCGAACGGCCGGGCTGTCCGGAGATCGGACAGACCCTGCCGGAGGGTGTCGTGCTGCGGGACGATCCCAAGGCGGCGCTCGAGGGTTGTCGTCTCGTCATCGATTTCTCGATTCCGCAGGCCACGCTCGCCCATCTTCGCGCCGCCGCGGACGCCGGCATCGCCTATGTGACGGGAACGACGGGCTTCGACGAAGCGGGGAAACGGGAACTCGCCCGCTTCGCGGAAACGATCCCCGTCCTCCATGCACCGAACTTCTCGGTTTCCGTGAACGTCCTCGCGCATCTCGCCCGGGAGGCCGCGAGGATCCTCGGCGAGGGCCATGACGCGGAGATCTTCGAACTCCATCATGCCCAGAAGCGCGACGCGCCGAGCGGAACGGCGCTCTTTCTCGGCGAAGCGATCGCGAAGGGGCGTGCCCAGAAGCTCGAAGACCACCTCGTCCTCGAGCGCGCGGGCGAGATCGGTCCACGACCGCCGGGCGCCATCGGCATCCAGACGCTTCGAGGCGGCGACAATCCCGGTGAACACACGATCTACTTCATCGGCGAGGGCGAACGCCTCGAATTGACCCATCGCGCTGCGACGCGCGGCCATTTCGCGGCCGGCGCGGTCCGCGCGGCGGTCTGGCTTCTCGATCGGCCGGCGGGCCTCTACCGGATCGAACAGGTCCTGGGACTCGACTGATGCTCTCTCTCCAGGAAATCTCGGACCG
>DRKE01000077.1 GCA_011051925.1 Deltaproteobacteria bacterium | reverse complement strand
TAGGGACATGAGCATAAAGCATAAGTAGGGGAATGAAGGGAATGAGAATGCGCTTTTCGGGAACGGCCATCGTCGCAGGACTCGCGGCGATCTCGTTCGTACTGTCGGCTGGTGCTGGCAGCGCGTACGACGGCGAGTTCGACTACAACGGAGACGGATCGGTCGATCAGGCCGACCTGGATATCTTGAGTGACCATCTGGGTCTGGCCGTAGCGGACGACGCCTACTATGCCAGGTTCGACCACGACGGAGACGGATTCGTCGGCGGTACCGACCTCTTGTTGGCCCAGGCCGCGGTGGCGGCCGGGAATGCGACCGGAAACTAGCCGAGTCCGGACCGGAGCCTACATCGGATCCGGCGGAGTCGGACGGACCGGCACCTCGAATCGAAGAATCCAGGGAAAATCAGCCTAGCCAGGGTAGGGAGTTCCAGCCATGACCAGCTTGACTCGATCGATCATCGTTCTCGTGTTGTGTTTGCTCGCATCGAGCTTCGCGACCGCACTCGACCTCGACGCGAATATCGACATGGCGAACTCGTCCATCGCCAACGGAATCACGGTCGATGCGGACGGCAACGGAACTGCTGATCTCTCTGCGGGAGACACCATCGCCATCTCCGTGGTCGTCTCCAATGCGCCGATGGATGTCATTACCGCCATCTTCTCTTCGCTTGTCTACGACACGACCCAGCTCACCTTCGCGGGCGGGGCATTTTCCGACGTGCTGACCGAAGCGAGCTGTACCGGCTTCCTCTGCTCGCCAGCGACCCTGGCTGCCGGGATCCCGGCTCCCATCATGAAGCCCAATAGCCCCTTCGCGCAGGCGACGGGCACCGAGGACTGGATCCAGGCGCTTGCACACGCGAACGTCAATGGCGCGATGGGTACCGGCCCCGATCAGGGCGTTCTTCTGGCCTTCACCGTCGACAGTAATCTCGGCACGACACCGATTACGATCGCGAACCAGCTGACGGCTGGAGACGTGATCGGCACGAGCGGCGGGGCCGTATTCATGGGTACCCTGACGACCCATGACGTCACGATCAACGTGCCCGAGCCCAACGCGCTCGCCGCATCGCTGACAAGTCTCGCTTGTGTCGGGTTGATCGCCATGCGAAGGCGAAGGGCGGCCCCGTAGACGTCACGACGGGACTCCCTGCTCGTCGCTCACTCCCGAAGCCCCTGGCGCAGCCCGGAATCCTGGGACGTCAGGAAGTTTCGCCCGCCTGGCACCGACGACCGGCAAGCCCGAGGCCGAAGGTCCGATCTGGTCGTCTCCCGGTCTCCCTCGATCGCGACCCAGCTGATCCGCTCAGCGAGAATCCAGTCTGCTCCGCAGCCACCCCAGTCCCCGATACAGACGCAGAAAAGGCCGTCACGACCACCGCCATCGGGCGAGATAGAGACGGCATGAGCCCAGATCCTTCTCGGAAGGTTTCACCCATGATCACTCCCCTCGCGGAGTGATCATGGGCGCCCCGTTGCTCCGTCCTTCGCTCTCGAGAAGAATCCAGAGAGCAAGAAACGTGGGGTGCCAATTCGACGGGCCGCCAGGCCGGATCGCCCAACCACCATCCGCATTCTGAAGCCGTACGAGTTCTCGAACCAGATCTGGGGGAGCCCGATCGGCGCGGCCGAGGTAGCCCAGGAATGCCGCGCGCTCGATTTCGAGATCGCTCAATCGATCGTGCGCATCGATTCCAACGGCCATCAGATCGACCACGTACGATTCGATCTCCTCCGGGTAGGGACTGCAACCGTTCTCCTTCAACCATTGGATGGCCATCGCGACATGACTCTGATGGTAGCCACCGCCGATCGCGCGCTTCCGTAGCATTCCTTCGTAGTCCGCCGGGAGAGGGTAGTCGCGACAATAGAGAGCCCGGGTCGTGATGCGATCGACCGGATCTTCGACGGCCTCGAGTTGCTTCATCGGCGCGATATAGCCGGGTTCGATCAGGCGGCGAAAAACCTCCTTCTGCGAATCCTCCACGTCCGACGACGCCAGAAACGACGCGTAGCGGTCTGGCATCGATTGCCAGACATGGAGTGCGAAGCGGCGCTCCAGGAAATCAAGCACATAGAAGACAAAATGCTCATCGAGAAGCTCGGGATCGTTCAGGTACGCGATGGCCCTTTCGATCGCGCGCTCCACGTCGCTCGATCGGGGCGACAGCACCGGCGCTGAATCCAACGACAAACGATCCGAGCCGCCTGATGACGATTCCGGCCGGGCATAGATGAACCAGGACAGCCCGGTGACGATCAGAAGAGCCGAAACGACCAGTGGGGTTCTCCTCGAGCTGGCCAACCTCCTCAATATGCTCTCCACGAGTGATCCATCGCCCGAGACTCCGCCTGGACAATCGGACGATAGCTGAATCGCGTCGCAGTCGCGGAATCAGCGCTGGGGACGGGCGGATGGCCCCGAGTTGTTTCGTGCCAGAGCACGATTGAATCACCCGACCGCTCCGCAATCCGACTGCTGACCAGACGTGACGGTATGGTAGGAACATCATGGCAGGAACGTCCGAGGACGTCTCGGCGACGAAGAGGTGATTCCCATGAGCACCAGTTTCCCCTCCCTTCAGGCCCGATCCTCACAATCCGCCCGGTCGGCGCAAGCAGCCCTGTTCCTGGTTTTCGTGTCGATCGCCGTCCTGGCACCGGGCGGGAGCCCTGGAAAGACTGAATCCCGCGGGGTGGAAGCTTCGATCCTCGTCGGATTCCACCTGCTGGGGCCTCATGCGATTGGAGATTGTGCACAGTCGCTCTGGACTCGCCGTGAATCCTTCTCGTCGGCGGCAGCAGACGGCTCGACCTCCCTCGACGAGTGGCGGGAGAAGTATCACGTACGACGCATATCGGCCCTCTTTCGCGTCCCCGATGGCACATCACTCGAAGCACAGACCGAACGTCTGGTCGAGCGGTTGAACCGATCTGGCGGAGAAGTCGGGCGGCAGCCCCGATCGGCTGTTTCCGACTTTGCGCACATCTACCAAGTTGACATCGCCGACCCCAAGGACATCCCTGACGCGGTCGAGGAGCTTCGCGCCGACCCCCATGTCACTTTCGCGCAGATCAACCACATCCACCGTCTCGATTTCGATCCTGACGACCCCTTTCTCGCGACGAGCGGATCCTGGGGCCAGACCTTTCCGGACTTGTGGGGGCTCGACCGGATCCGTGCACGTGAGGCATGGCAGATCACCCGGGGTGAAGGGCAGATCGTCGCCGTGGTCGATACCGGCCTCGACTATCTTCACCCGGATATCACGGGGAATGTCTGGATCAACCCCGGGGAGGATCTGAACGCGAACGGAACCGTTGATCCCTCGGATTTCAACGGCCTCGACGATGACGGGAATGGATTCATCGATGATCTGCGAGGTTTCGACTTCTCGAACTTCGGCAGGGAGAACCCTGACGGAACCATCCGATTGGGCGACCCGGATCCATTCGACGAACTCGGCCATGGAACCCATGTATCGGGCACGATTGCTGCCGTCGCGAACAACGGCATCGGTATCGCCGGGATCGCCCCAGAAGCCCGGATCATGGCGCTCAAGGGTTTCGATAGAACCGGCAGGGGGCGTGACTCGGATCTCTGGCGAGCCGTTCTCTACGCGATCGAGAATGGCGCAAGCGTGATCAACGCCAGCTGGTCCTGCCGTCCGGCCTGCCCCGACAACCCGCTCGCCGACGCGGTTCTCGGTCTCGCCGAATCGGCGGGCGCGGTATTCGTCACCTCTGCAGGAAACGAAGCCTTTGACGTCATCCGAAACAACCCGGAGAGAACGAGTTCGGCCATAACGGTCGGATCGATCGGCATCGACGACGAGATTTCGGGATTCAGCAACCGCGGCTGGCTTCTCGACCTCCTCGCACCCGGTGGCGGCCCGGGCATCCCCCTCTCGGTGCTCGCCGCTCGTCGCAACATCCTGTCGCTGGCTTCCGCTTCCCTGCCCGAGACCGAGCTTCCGTTTCTTGTCGGCAGCAGATACTACCGACTAGCCGGCACCTCGATGTCCGCTCCCCACGTCGCGGGTGCCATCGCATTGCTCCGCTCGATTCGGCCGAATCTCTCGCCACAGAACGTGCGTCGCCTGCTTCGGATTGCAGCGAGGGACGTCGGCGAACCCGGACACGACCCCATTCATGGAGCAGGAGTTCTCGATGTGGCAAGGCTGATCGACACGCCACTCCCCGAACTCGATCTCGCCATAGAGAGCCCGCTCCCGGGAACCATCTTCGATCCCCTGGCAGGTCCCGTTCCGATCCATATACGAGCAACCGGAAGGGACCTGATGTCGGCTTCGCTCGCGATTTCTCGGGGTCTCGAAAGAAGAGACTTTCTGGAAGTAGAGACGGCACAGCCCTTGACGGGTGAGACACGTGTAGAATGGGACGCTTCCGCGAGCACGGTCGGCCCCTATGTCGTGCGACTCCGTGCTGAACTCAGGGACGGTCGCCGTGTCGACGAATTCACGATCATATCGCTCGAGAGGACGAAGCCGGTTCGCTTGTCGCGCGACAATGTCG
>DRKE01000076.1 GCA_011051925.1 Deltaproteobacteria bacterium | reverse complement strand
TGCAGAACGTCGTGAACAATTTCGTGTCGGGCGTGATCCTGCTCTTCGAACGGCCGATCCAGGTCGGGGACACGATCCAGCTCGGGGAACTCCTCGGCGATGTCCGCCGGATCGGAATCCGCTCGAGCACGGTCCGAACCTGGGAGGGCGCCGAGGTCATCGTGCCCAACGCGAGCCTGGTCTCGGACCAGGTCATCAACTGGACCCTCTCCGATCGCCAGCGTCGGATCGACATCGCCGTCGGCGTCGCCTATGGAACCGATCCCGAGCTGGTGATCGAGTTGTTGACCGAGGCCGCCCGCGCCCATCCCGATGTCGTCTCGATTCCGCCCCCGGCCGTCCATTTTCTCGGCTTCGGCGACAGCTCGCTCGACTTCCAGATCCGGGCGTGGACGGGATCCTTCTCGCGCTGGCTCGCCATCCGCAGCGATCTCACGGTGGCGGCCAATACCGCGTTGCGGGATGCCGGGATCGAGATTCCGTTTCCGCAACGCGATCTCCATCTGCGTAGCGTGGACGAAGGCGTCGGACGCGCATTACGCGACGAACCCTCCTCGTGACGGGCCGGGGATGAGCGTAGGAATCGACAGATCGCGTCATCCGGGTATGATGGGCCGCGTCTCGAACCCAGCCTGCTGTCGCACACGCCTTCCTGGTGGGACCCGATGAGCGAAATCGCCAATCCGAACGGTACGGTCGAACCCTGGGAGTTCGCGGGCTGGGGACGCGCGAACCGGATCACGAACCTGCTCGGCAGCACCCAGGGCCCCTCGCGCCCTTCACACAAGTCGCTTCTCGGCGTCTGGCGCGCGACGGCCATCTGTGGCAACGACATCACGTCGAGCGTTCTCTACGTGTCGGCGCTCTGTGCGGCCCAGGCGGGCGCCCTCGCCCCGCTCGTCCTGTTGATCGTCGCCGGTGTCCTCTATCTCTATCGAAAGGTCTACGCCGAAGTCGGCAGCGCCCTGCCCCTGAACGGCGGGACGTACACCGTCCTGCTCAACACGACCAACAAGCGCGTCGCCGCCGCAGCGGCCTGTCTGACACTCCTCTCGTACATGGCCACGGCGGTGATCAGTGCCAGCGAGGCCATGCACTATGCCCACAACCTCTGGACCGGACTCGACGTCTTTGCCGCCACGATCGGCATCCTCGGCGTCTTCGCCTTTCTCGGCATCATCGGAATCAGCGAGTCCGCGGTCGTGGCCCTCGGTATCTTCGTCTTCCATATCGCCACCCTGACCCTGTTGACGGTGGCCTGCGCCTTCATCGTCGTGCGGGACCCCTCGATGCTGGTCGACAACTGGCACCTCCCGACGACGGGAAGCCTTCCCAAGGCGCTCTTCTTCGGATTCGCCGCGGCGATGCTCGGCATCAGTGGCTTCGAAAGCTCCGCCAACTTCATCGAGGAACAGGAGCCGGGCGTCTTTCCGAAGACCCTCCGGAACATGTGGATCGCGATCTCGATCTTCAATCCCCTGATCAGCCTGCTCTCGCTGGGGCTGCTGCCCCTGGCCGAGATCCAGCAGGTCCCACCGGACCTGCTGGCCAGGATGGGCGAAGTCGCCGTCGGACGTCCACTCGGCCTGCTCGTCAGCACCGATGCCGTCCTCGTGCTCTCCGGTGCCGTGCTCACGAGCTTCGTCGGCGTGACGGGATTGATGAGACGCATGGCGCTCGATCGCTGCCTGCCCCAGTTCCTGCTTCAGGAGAATCGCTGGCGAGGCACGAACCATTGGATCCTGCTCTCCTTCTTCGGCCTCTGCGTCTCGATCCTCCTGATCACGGAGGGTCGGATCGACGCCCTGGCCGGCGTCTACACCCTCGCCTTCCTGAGCGTGATGGCCCTCTTCGCCATCGGCAACATGCTGCTCAAGACGCGACGGGCGAGACTCCCGCGTGCGGTGCGCGCCGGCTGGCCCACGGTGACGACGGCGCTCTTCGCGGTCCTGCTCGGACTGGTCGGAAACATCCTGCTCGATCCGATCACCCTCGAGATCTTCGAGGGCTATTTCGCCGCGACGGCCGCCCTCGTCGCCGTCATGTTCCTGCGACTCGAGATCATGAAGGTCGCGCTCTACCTGTCCCGCAGCTTCGTCGAAAAGCTCAACACGGCGAGCAGCTGGATCTACAACGCGATCCTCGGCCAGATGGAACGCGTGAACCAGAACGCCATGGTCTATTTCACGAAAGGGGACAGCCTCGTCACGTTGAACCAGGCGGCCCTCTACGTCCTCGACAACGAACAGACCTCGCGCCTCATGGTCGTCCACGTCTACGAGGATGAATCCCAGATCCCGCCCGATCTCGCAGACCATCTGAAACTCATCGACCATCTCTATCCGCAGCTCCGGATCGATTTCCTCGCGGTCAAGGGGGTCTTCGGCCCGGAGCTGGTCGAGGCCCTTTCGCGGCGGCTACGCGTCCCCAAGAACGCGATGTTCATCGGCACGCCCGGCGATCGTTTCCCCCATCGGATCGATGATCTGGGCGGAGTTCGGGTGATCCTGTGATCCCAGCCGCCCGATGACCTCCTTCGAGACCTTCCTCTCGACCTACGGCCTCATCGTCGTGGTCGTCGGTACCTTCTTCGAAGGCGAGACGGTACTCGTGCTCGCGGGCCTCGCCGCCCATCGCGGCTACCTGCCTCTGCCGGCCGTCGTGGGCGCGGGCTTCGTAGGCACCATCCTCGGAGACCAGCTCTATTTCCTGATCGGACGCTGGCGCGGCGAGGCCGTCCTGGCCCGACATCCGGATTGGCGCCCCCGGGTCGCCCGGGCACAGGCCTTCCTGGAACGCCACCACGTCCTCTTCATTCTCGGCTTCCGGGTGCTCTACGGACTGCGCACGATCTCCCCCTTCGCCGTCGGAACGAGCAATGTCCGCTTCCGCCGCTTCCTCGCCCTCGATGCGTTGACCGCCATCCTCTGGTCCGCGGGCATCGCGCTCCTCGGCTACAGCGTGGGCAAGGGGGCGGAGACGCTGCTCGGGGAAGTCCGGCGCTTCGAGCTGTGGCTCTTCGCCGGTCTCGCCGCGGC
>DRKE01000075.1 GCA_011051925.1 Deltaproteobacteria bacterium | reverse complement strand
GAACGCGTATTTCGCATCGCTCCTCGTTCTCGGGGATGCCTTTCTCGATCAGTTCACGGGACGGACGGCCCCGGCCGTGCGGGTCATCTTCGACGTGACGAGCGGGGCGGGACAGGACGTGGCCTACGGATTGGCCGCGGTCGTCGTGCCCGAGCCCTCGACGGGATTGCTTCTCGGACTGGGGCTCGTCTGGGTGGCGATCCGCCGGGATCGATCGGGGACGCGGGCCTGAATCGTCATCATCGTCGGAGGCGAGACCCCGACTGGAGCTGCTCCGCCCCGGGCGGGTCGCGTCAGCGATCGTCCAGCTCGACCCACGGGCGCGCCGTTTCGCCGACGTAGATCTGCCGCGGCCGCACGATACGCGCGCCCGGCGTGTTGCGCTGTTCGAGCCAGTGGGCGATCCAGCCGGGCAGGCGTCCCAGGGCGAACATCACCGTGAACATGTCCGTCGGAATCCCCATCGCGCGGTAGATCACGCCGCTGTAGAAGTCGACGTTCGGATAGAGCTTCCGCTCGATGAAATAGTCGTCGGCGAGCGCGACCTCTTCGAGCTGTTTCGCGATGTCGAGGAGGGGGTCTTCCACGCCGAGACTCTCGAGAACCTCATCGGCCGCCTTCTTGAGGATCAGGGCGCGGGGATCGAAATTCTTGTAGACGCGATGGCCGAAGCCCATCAGCCGGAAATCCGAATCCTTCGACTTCGTGAGTTCGATGTATTTCCGGTAGTTCGCGCCATCATCGCGAATGGTCTCGAGCATCTCGATCACGGCCTGGTTGGCGCCGCCATGCAGTCGACCCCAGAGCGCGCTCACCCCGGCGGAGATCGAGGCGTAGAGATTCGCGCCACTGCTCCCGACGGTGCGTACGGTCGTCGTGCTGCAATTCTGCTCGTGATCCGCGTGCAGGATCAGCAGCTTGTTGAGGGCGCTCTGGACGACGGGGTTCACGACGTAGGGCTCTGCGGGGATGGCAAAAAGCATGCGCAGGAAGTTCTGCAGGTACGAGAGATCGTTCTTCGGGTAGATGAAGGGCTGCCCCTTCGATTTCTTGTAGGCGAAGGCGGCCAGCGTCTTGGCCTTCGCCAGCAGTCGGATGATGTTCAGGTCGATCTCTTCGGGGGTGTCGTCCTCGGGATAGTAGGCGGAGAGCGCCGCGATCATCGACGAGAGGATGACCATCGGGTGGGCCGAATGGGGAAGTCCCTCGAAGAAGAGCTTCATGTCCTCGTGGACGAGGGTATGGCGCGTGAGGCGGTGGCGGAATTCCTCGCGCTCGGGTCGGGTCGGCAGCCGTCCGTGGATCAGGAGGTGGCAGACCTCGGGAAAGCTCGCATGGTTCGCGAGGTCGGCGATGTCGTAGCCGCGGTATCGGAGGATGCCCCGCTCGCCATCGATGTAGGTGATCGCGCTTTCACAAGCCGCCGTATTGGCAAAGGAGGGATCGAGCGTGACCGCCCCCGTCCGGGCGCGGAGCTTCGAGATGTCGATCCCGACCTCGGCCTCGGTCCCCACCACCACGGGCAGTTCGGTTTCGGTCCCATTGAGCTCGAGTTTCGCGTGTCTCGTCATGCACGGGAGGATGACATGCGCGATGGGCCCATGCGAGGGGCCATGCGAGGGGAGGCCGGAAACGACCTCGAAACGAAAACCGCCCGGTCGTTTCGACGGACGACCGGGCGATTCGTTCTTCTGGTAGCGGGGGAGGGATTCGAACCCCCGACCTCCGGGTTATGAGCCCGACGAGCTACCTGGCTGCTCTACCCCGCAACAATCTGGGAGCGGGATGGTATGGGCCCACGGGGATTTGTCAATCCGCCAGCGGCAGGGCGGCGGCAAATGTGGTGCAGATGGGTCGATTTCGCGCGATTTCCGCGCGCCGCCTCCCACGATCCACCATGGAGGCATTGCTCATGCTGAAGATCAAGACTGGGTTGCGAGTTGGAAGGTTCCTCCTGGGAGCCGTTCTGTTGGCCGGTCTGGCTGGGCCCGCTTTCGCCGGAAGCGTGTATTCGTGGGTGACCGAAGATGGGACCTACGCGTTCACGGATGATTCGAAGCGAATCCCGGCGAAGCATCGCGCGGAAGCGCGGAAGCGAACGATGGGAAGGCTGACTCGATACGAGCGCTATACCGAGGTCGCTTCCGAGTCCATGAAACCCTACGCGGAACGCATCCGCGAACGGCGGATGGAACTTCGCGAGATGGCCGCGGCGGCACCCCTGGGTGCGGTCGTGGGTGCGATGCCGTCGCCGGTTCCGGGGATCGTCTATTCGATTCCCGCGACGGGCGGCAGCGGTCGCGGACACTCGGGCGCTTCGATCCAGGTTCCGGTCGGGGGCGCGGCAGCCGCCGAATCCCGGCCGACCACGATCGAAAGCATCCGCGTGAAACCGGGGCAGAGCCTGGCGAGCCGGCATTGGACGGTCATCAAGAAGGGCGACCGGATCGTGACGGTGATCAAGGGCGAACTGCGACAGCGACCGCTGGAGGGTCCGTCTGAGAGCGACTTCGATCTCTAGATCGAGGGATCCGCTCCGGAAGGGCTCGCCTTTCCGGAGCGTCGCCTCCGCTCCTCGCGCCGGAACGAGGTGCGGCCGATCCGTGCGGCGACCGGGGGTCCGGCCAGAAGTCGTCAGTCGTCGTCCTCGAAGTAGAGCGGATTCCGTCCTTCCCGATCGTCCTCCTCCTCGTTTCGTGGGGCGTCTGCCGGCGCGGCGGGCGTGATCGTCTCGTCGTCGACCTCCCAGAACCAGACCCGGGGGATCCCGGCGCGGCGAGCATCCGCGAGAAGGCGCTCGATCTCTTCCTGGATTTCGGCCAGCTCCTTCTCGGCATTCTCCGCGTCGAGCAGGAATTGCTGGCGGGCACCCCCACGCGGGTAGTTGCGTCGTTGGGCCTGTGCGTAGTTCTTTCGCGAGCGGACGGCGTTGTCGCGCAGGGTCGCGGCATTCTGGAGAAGCCTTCGATAGTGCCGCTGCCATTCGGCCTTCTGCGCGGCGAGTTCTTGCTCGTCCTGCTGTGCCGCTGCGCTCCCGCCGACGAAAAAAGAAGCACTGCAGGCGATCGCGATCGCCAAAGCCAACACGATCGTCGAAAGGCTGCACGGGAAGGTCCGGGTCGGTGTTGTGGATTTCATGGGGACTCCGATCAGGCCGGAACGCTCCGGTTGCGGGGATAGTGGTCGCTCACGTAGTGCTCGAGCCGGTTGACGGTTCTTGCATCGATCTTGAGGAAACGCATTCCGACGCGGTCGAAGCCGTTCCGGGCGCGATCGGTCCAGACGACCTGGGCCGTTGGCGAGACGGTCAGATCCTGGTCGCCGAGATCGAAGCGGAGGCTGACCTCCTCGGATCGATTGAAATGGATCGGCGCGTCGACGAAGATGCCCCCGCGACTGACGTTCCGGAGGATGCCGGAGATGCGCCGGCCTCGGGCCGTGATCTCGATGGGACGCTCGATCAGGGCGCGGGGAAGGCCGCGAGGCGTCGGGAAATCCGTCAGGCGACGGACACTCGCGATCAAGGCATCCCGTTCGAGGGGTTTGAAGAGGACTTCGTCGGCTCCGGCTCGTACGCCATCCGCGTGGTCGTCAGGAGAGTCTGGCCGCGCGAGCAGGATGACCCGCGGATTGCCCCAACCGGGATGGGTCTTCATGCGCCGGCAGAACTCGAAGCCGCCCATGTCGGGCAGGTGCATGTCGGCGATCACGATCGTGGGTTTTCGCTCGTCGGCGCACTGGAAGGCCGCCGAAGCCGAGTCCGCGAGATCGACCGGGCCACTCCGCGAAAGGAAGACCGAACCGAGATCGCGGAACATCGGAACGTCGTCGACGAGAAGGATGCGCGTTGCAGGCATGGCGACGGTTTCCGCGACGCGTCAGTTGGCGGCCAGTTGACGCAGCCCCTCGAAGCTCGATTGGACGCGCCATTGGTTGCCGATGCCCTTGCGGGTCCATTCCTGGACCTCGCTGATTTCGATCTCGTAGGGGATCGAGGGCGTGTAGAGCGTGTAGGTCACGCGAACGGTCGCCTTCTGCTTCCCTGCATCGAGTTCGACGGGCTCGGATTCGTAGTCGGTGAAGCGCACGTCATCGAGATTCTTCATCTGCGCCATGAAGGCCTCGCGATCCGTCTCTGCCACGAAGGAACGGGCCTTCTTGAACTCGGACCAGCGGACGAGGACCGTATAGCGATGCTGGGCCTCGGAGAGGGTGAGCTGTCGGTCAAAGGGGTCGCCGAAGCGGAATTCCCCGTTGGCACAGCCGAGGGCGCTCATGAGCAGGGTCATGCCCAGCACGGCGAGAAGGCCTCGCAGCGCGGTCGGAATCGGGAAACGGGTCATGTGTCGGCCTCCTGGGGCTGGGGTTCGAACCGGCAGATTCCGCTGCACAGGCCCGCCCAGCCGTGTCAATCTCTTCGGCTCGCTCCCCTGAGTTCTTCAGTTTGTTTGTGATAGCCTGGATCCCCCAAGGGATGTGATCGGGAAGGAATCCGGTTTCCCGGATGGATGAAGGGCGGAAATGGCATTTCTCGGGATCGATATCGGCGGAACGAAGCGGGTCATCGTGATCGGGGATCCCAAGGGTCGGCCCCTGGCCCAGCTGCGTCGACCCATGGAGCAGTCCGGAGACTGGCGAGCCGATCTGGCGACGCTGGTCGAGGACATCCGGCGCCTGATCGCCGAGACCGGATCCGGAAGCCCGGGACAGCCACTCCGGCTGGAACGGATCGGCATTTCGGTTCCGGGGCCCGTCGATGCCGAGCGGGGGATCCTGCTGAACCCCCCCAATCTGCCGGACTGGCACGACGTGGCGATCGGAAGGGCCCTCCGCGAGGCCTTCCCTGAATTCGGGAACCTCGAGATCCGCGTCGAGAACGACGCGAATGCCGCGGTCCTGGCGGAACATGCGGCGGGCGCGGGCAGGGGCGTGGAGGATCTCGTCTACCTGACGATGTCGACGGGGGTCGGTGCGGGGATCCTGTCTGGCGGGCGCCTCCTGCGCGGCGCCTTCGGTGGGGCGGGTGAGGCCGGACACCTCCCGATCGAATGGCCGGGCCGGGCATGTCGGTGTGGGCTCCGGGGCTGTCTCGAAGCCTACGTCGGCGGACACGCGTGGGGGGTGCGGCTGCGCGAGGTGGTTCCCGACAGCAGTCAGGTGCTCGCCCGGGCGGGGGGCGACCGGCAGGCCGTCCGGCCCGAACACCTGGTCGCGGCCGCGCGGGCAGGGGATGCCTTCGCGCTCGAGGAATTCGGTCGCTGGCTCGATCATCTCGCGCGCGGGATTCGCCACCTGGTCATGCTCTTCGAACCGGAGCGCATCGTTCTCGGAACGATCGCGACGGCGGCGGGTGAATCGCTCTGTTTTGAACCCCTTCGAAGGCGTGTCGCCCGAGTCGTATGGCCGCGTCAGGCGGAGCGGCTCTCGATCGTCCCGGCGGAGCTGGGTGCGGAACTGCCACAGCGGGCGGGGCTGGCCGTCGCGCTGGCGGGAACCCGGGTGATGGCCTCGGCACTCTGAGCGAGCTCCTCGATCCAGCCGCGGACGGGATCGATCTGCGCGCCCGAACGCCGGGCATTCTCGAGCAGATGCAGGACCGATTCGCTCAGGGATTCGCTGGCCCGGGCGTGGACGGTCGTCTGCTCTCCAATGCTGCGGATCATCTCCGTGATCTCCGAGATGGCCGCCGTGATGTGTCGGCTGGTTTCGCGCTGTTCTTCCGTCGATCGGTGCACATGGCGACAGGTCTCGAGGGCGCGCTCCGCATTCTCAAGCATCGCCTCGCTCGCCCGTCGTTGTTCGGCGATCGCCTGGCCGATCTGCTGGACCTGGCTCGAGGTCATCTGGGTCGCTTCGGCGACGCCCTTCGAATTCCGCGATTGCTCCGCCGTGGCCCGCGCGATTTCGTTCACCCGTTCGCTCGCGTCGCGGCAGGCGTCCTGGATCGAACCCAGGGCCTTGCCGGTTTCGCGGGATCGGTCGACACCCGTCGCCACCGCTTCGATCCCCGCCTTCATCGCCTCGACCGCACCCGAGGACTCGTTCTCGATGTCGTTGATCAGGCCTTCGATGTCGCGGGTCGATCCGGCCGTTCTCTGCGACAACGTCTTGACGTGATTGGCCACGACGAGGAAGGCCTTGCCCTGTTCGCCGGCCTGCGCGGCAATGATCGCGGCGTTGAGGGAGAGGAGTTTCGTTTCGTCGTTGATCTCATTGATCGCCGCGAGGATGTTCCCGATGCGCGAGATCCGGGAGACGAGTCGCCCGAGCCGATCCATGGCCTCATTGGCCAGGGACGAGATCCGCTCGATGTCCGTGATCAGCGCGCGGACGGCTTCCGCGCCGGCACTGGCCCCGGCATGGGCCTTTTCGGTCAACGCGGCCGCCTCGTCGGCATTCGAGGAGACCTCCTGGACGCTGCGATCCATTTCGACGACGGACACGGCGGTCGACTCGGCGATCTCCTGGACCTGCTCGGCTCCCTCCGCGACCTGCCGGATCGAGGCACCCATCTGATGGACCGAGGAGGTCGAGGCTTCGACGACCGCATGCAGACTGGCCGTGCTGGTCGCGACCTCTTCGATCGAACTGCTCATCTCGAGGATCGACGAGGACGAAGCCTCGGCGGATTCCAGCAGGACCTCGACCCGATCGCCGATCGTCTGCATCGAGTTCTTCATGTTCACGACGAGCGAAGCGGTCTCCTCGACGGCCTCCTCCTGGTTCCCGGTCGCCTCTTCGATCGCCTCGAAAGTCGATTCGAGGCGTCGGGGCAGGTCGCGAACCCGATCGGCCACCAGGAAGGACTCCAGGATTCCATCGCAGCGCCCGGCCCAGACCGCGTTCCACTCGTCGACGAGCGGTTCGAGTCCCGGCGGCGGGGAATCGGGTCGGGGCAGGGGCGTCAGTTCCCGTAGCGATTCGATCATGTTCTGGTAGAAGCGCCGTTCCCGGCGCCGACGGCGATGGGCCCGGCGGATCCCGAGCGCGGCGAGGGCGATGCCCAGGGCGACACCCGAGGGCAGATGGACGGCCGCGACCGTCACGGGGACCAGCGCGAGGGCCGCTGTCTCCAGGCACTCGGCTGCGCCACCGAGTCCGCCCGGGGGCAGCCCGCGTGGGCGAGGCCGCTGGGGTCGATCGGGCGATCCGGGTGGTGCGGAGTCGGCTGGCTGGTCGGGCATCTAGCGTCGGATCGGAGGGCGGCGTTCCCGGCTTGAGTCATCCGCGCCCGAGGCTCGACATCGGCTCGCGACCGGCTGCGGATCAGCGAAGGCGTCGCTCGTCGAGCGCTTCGATTCTCGCATGCAGGGAGGAAAAGCCCCCGTTTTCGATGGCATCTCGACATTCCGTCAGAAGGTTCAGGTAGTACGTGAGGTTGTGGAGCGCCGTCAGCCGCATGCCCAGGCTTTCGCCGCTCCGGATCAGATGCCGGAGATAGGCTCGACTGTGGTGGCGGCAGGCTGGACAACGACACTCT
>DRKE01000074.1 GCA_011051925.1 Deltaproteobacteria bacterium | reverse complement strand
CTGGCCCTGGTTCCCCAGATCATTCCCGCTCTCGACGGCGTCCACGAGAAACTCGAAAAGGGCGCGGTCGTCGCCGATGTCGGTTGCGGCTCCGGGCTCGCGTTGATCGCGATGGCCGAGCGGTATCCGGATTCGACCTTCGTGGGCTACGACCCCAACTCCCACGGCATCGAGCGCGCACGCCAGATGACCGCCGAGAAGGGCCTCCCGAACATCGAGCTCCACACGGCGGGCGGCGAGGCGCTTCCCGAAGAGCCCCGCTTCGACTTCATCCTCACCTTCGACTGCATCCACGACATGCCGCATCCCGAACGCGTGATCGCCGCGATCCGCCGCGCCATTCGTCCCGACGGAACCTGGCTGATCAAGGACATCCGCAGCAAGCCCCGCTTCGCGGACAATCTCGGACACCCGATGCTCGCGATGTTCTACGGCTTCTCCGTCTCGGCCTGCATGTCGTCGGCCCTCTCGGAGCCGGACGGGGCCGGCCTCGGCACCCTCGGCTTCAATCCGGAGGTCGCCGAGAAGATGGTCCGCGAAGCCGGCTTCACGCGCTTCGTGGAACACGATTTCGACGATCCCGCGAATCTCTACTACGAGGTCCGGCCTTGAATGTCGTTCGCCGGACCCCACCCGATTCCATCCCGCAGCCTCGGATGCCACTCCCGATTCCAGAGAAGCATTCGACGCTCTTCACGATCTCGTTCGCGATGATCCTGCTCGGCATCACCGCCGGTTGCGTTTCGACCGAACTGAACGAGATGAACGACGCGGAGCAGGCCTACGAAGAGTGTGGGACCCGCCTTTCCCCCTCCCATCCGGATTGTGAAGCCCTCTGGCGGACCTATCTGGATGCCCAACGTCGCTACGAAGAAAGCGCACGCCGCGCCTGGAACTGTCGTCCCCAGCTCGAGGAATGTCCGACCCCGCGTTAGGTTCCCGCAGGTCGATCGCAACGCCGAACGCGAGATCAGGGCAGCAGGATGAAGCCGGCGACCGCCGACAACATCGCCGTCGCGACGCTCGAGGCAGCGGCGATTCGATGGATGTCCCGGGCCTCGTGATTCCCACCGGCGAGCGAGCGGCCGCTCCAGCCGGTCCAGGCGAAGAGTCCGAGACCGATCACGCCGAGAACGCCGTGGAAGCTGTCGAAGGCGGCACGATCCCGCAGCAGGAGCATCGAGATCGGTCCGGCCACGAATCCGATCCCGATCATGACGATCGCCCGCTTCCCCAGACGGAGGTGGCGATCGCGAAGCGCTCGCCCGGGTGGTCGTCCCGCGAGCCTGCGGCGGCGGATCTCGAGGCCGTGACGGGCCGCCGCGATCGCGGTTCCGATCCCGACGAGCATCCAGGCCGGATGAGCGAAGGCGAGCATCCGCAGGATCGTCGGGTCGTTCATGGATTCCTTCGTCGCGATCCGGGACGCCGATGTCACTCGACGCGATGGATCGCGCCTTCGGGCAGCCGCGCGATCAGGGTTTCCGTCGCCCGCTTCAGGTATTCCGGATCGCGCGATTCGAGGGTCAGCAGGACGCGGTAGTCCTGCTCGTTGATCCGCGGATAGGATCCCAGCATCAGCTGGGGAAACTCCTTGAGCAGGAGATTCAACGTATCCGCGATATCGCTTTCCTGTTCGCGGACGTAGATCTTCCGCAGATGGAAGGGAATGCCGGCGAAGCGATCCCGGATCGAATCGAATTTCTTCTCGAAGAGTTCGGGAATGCCGGGAAAGATATGGACGTTTTCGACGACGACGACCGGAAACCAGAGCCCGCCCACGTCGAGCACCTCGGCACCTTCGGGAATCATCGCCATCTTCTTCATGGCGTCGTTCACGGGCCCCTTCGAATAACGCACCATGCGATCGACCATCGACTGGTTGAGGACGATCTCGAGCCCGAAGGCCTTGGCCACCCCGTCCATCGTGAGATCATCGTGGGTCGGCCCGATCCCGCCGGAAGTGAACACGAAGTCGTATCGCTCGGACATCTGGCGGGTTTCGTAGGCGATCGTGTCGACCACGTCCGGAATCGTGAGGATGCGCTCGAGATCGACCCCGAGCTTGCGGAGCTCCACGGACAGATAGGCGGAATTGGTATCGCGTACCTTGCCCGAGAGGATCTCGTTGCCGATGACCAGAAGCGCCGCCGTGGACATGACCGGTAACGTAACCCAGCGGGAGGCGCGTCCAAGTCGGCCAGCCCGCACCACGCCCCCCAGAGGAACGAGATCCCGGGCCCTCCTGACTCCGAAGGGGCGCGCCCCTCACCCGGTCGGAACCGATGGGATAGCTTCTGGACGCCCGACCATGGACCATGGAATGCGAGTCATGACGAATTGCGAGATCCGGTTCCTGCCTTCCGGAAGGACCATCCGGTTGAGCGGGGAGGGAACGACCCTTCTCGAGGCCACACGCGCGGCTGGCCTGCCGATCGCGAGCGCATGCGGCGAGAATGGCGCCTGTGCCCGCTGCGGGCTGGAGATCATCGCAGGCGCAGACAGCCTGCCCGGGGAATCGGATCGGGAGCGGCGGATCAAATCGCGCAATCGCATCGATCCCGACCTGCGGCTCGCGTGTCGGATCCGGCCGGTGGCCGACCTGACCGTGCGGGCGCGTTACTGGTAGTCGGGAGCGGAATGCCACGACGACGCGACGAGTCGGAAAAAGGTCGTCCGGGGCTGCTCATCGTCGACCACGGAACACGCAGTCCCCGGGCCAATGCGCGGCTGGCGGCGCTCGCCGCGGAGATCCGCCGTGACCGTCCCGATTGGATCGTCGGACACGCGCACATGGAACTCGCGGAACCCGACTTCGAGGGTGCCATCGCGCGCCTCGTCGACGCGGGTGCGGAAAGGATCCTGGTTCATCTGCACTTCCTGGGTGAGGGCTACCACGTGCGCGAAACGATTCCCTCGCTGATCGCGGCAGCACGACGCTGCCATCCGACGGTCTCGATCGAAGCGACGCCGCCCCTGGGCGACGATCCCCGGATCAAGCAGATCGTGCTCGATCGGATGGAAGGGACGAAGGACGAGAACGCTCCGACGCCGGAAGAGGCGGCTCCTCAGTCGTCTCCCGCTCGCCAGAGTTCGAAGGCGTAGAGCGCCGCCACGACGAGGGCGTGGTCGATGAGTCCCCGACGAACCGTCTCCTGGAGCCGGTCGAGGGGAAGCAGTTCGACGACGGTTTCCTCGGTCGCGCTGTTCTGGATCTCCGCCACACGCACGCAACCCTCGGCGACCTGCATGTGACAACGATTCGTGAAGAGGGCGGGATTGGGACTGATCGAGCCGAGACTCGCCATCCGCTCCGGCCGATAGCCCGTCTCTTCGAGCAGCTCGCGCGCACCCGCTTCTCCGGGCGATTCGCCGGGATCGACGAGTCCACCCGGAATCTCGAGCGTCACGGCGCCCAGACCCTGCCGGTACTGCCGAACCATGACGAGTTCCTCATCGGGTGTGAGCGCGACGACGTTCACCCAGGCGGGCGAGGCGATCCGATAGAAGGGGTGGGCCTCTCCCGTGGTGGGCGACTCCACCATCGTACGGTGGACATCGAAGACCTTGCAGTCCTGAAGGCGTTCATCGCCGAGCACGCGCCAGGGTCGGGGCCCCATCCCGATCCTTCGCCTAACCCTGTTCGGAAAGGACGAGTCGGACGTCCGTGTCCCCCGGCGAGAGTGCCTCCAGGACCGGACTCGAGATGTCCCCGCCGCCACGGGTCATGGCGTTGCCGTCGGCATCGAGTCTCGCCGAGAGCGAGATCGGCCCGGCGAAGCGCATGCTGGGAATCATCACGTTCTCCGGACCGATCCGGAACGTGAAGGGAAATTCCGGATCCGGGATCCGCAGGACCGCGAGCGGCGGTCCTCCGCGGGCGCCCTGGCGGCGCGCAATCACGAAGAGAACGGCCCCGCCCGGACGAGCGGATTCCAGACCCGAGGCCAGCTCGATCCGACCCGTGATCGGCGCCGCGCTCTCCGCCTCTCCGGATCGGGCCACGGTCGCCGACCCTTCGGCGCGGCTCGGGGGAAGCGCGCTCCGATCGGGGAGACCCGCGGCGGCGCCCATTGCCGGCGCCGGCCCCGCCTCCGGCGGCGAACCGGGAAAGATCCTCGCCAGATCCGGCGGACTCGGCTCTTCGCCCGGCCGAAAGGGCTCGATATTCCGGTCGCAGGCGAGTCCGATCGCCAGGAACCCGAACAGGAGCGTGGCAATTACGCCACGAACGGAGGCTGAGACAAAGGATCGCTCGCAACCGCGAACTTGGAGAAGGGGCGAACGACAGGGCTGGCGCGAGGCGGTCTGGGACATGCCCGCGAGATTAGCGCGACCGATCCCGCGGACCATCAAGCGCGATGGCCGACCGGCCGTTGAACCGGCGATGAGGCTGATGCGCTCCCGATCCATCAGGCGCCGGGGCGGGCGGAGCGGCCGGACGGGCCGCCTCGGCCCACCCGCCCTGCTCCTTCTTTCCATCCTCGCGTCGGGCATGCTCGGGCCGGTTGGCGGCAGCGCCGAGCCGTCGCCCGCCACCGCGCCAGCACCCGATGAACGAACGACCCGGAAGCGTCCCGCCCTCGCTTGCGAGGAAGACGCGACCCTGGCGGCCGGCCGGCCCGATCCCGCGCTCTTTTCCGCCGAGGCTTCAAAGGGCGTACGAGCCTTCTGGTGCGAGAGATACGATCCGAACGGGCGCACGACCCGCGCCGGCCCCTATCTCGAAATCGAAGCCGACGGATCCGTCCGGACCCGTGCGACCTATGTCGATTCCCGGCTCGCGGGTCCCGTGACGATCCGCTACCGCGATGGGGCCGTCTTCCTCGAGGGATTCCTGGAAGAAGGAGAGTGGTCCGGTCCCCTCACGATCTTCCATCCGAACGGAACGCCCTGGTTCGAGGCCCGCTTCGACGCCGGCCACCTCGAGGGCGGATTCCGCACCCGCTACCCGGACGGCGCCCTGGAGTCGGAGACCCGCTTCCAGCACGGACGGGAGGACGGCCTCGCCCGAAGCTTCTACCCGACCGCGATGGGCGGCCGATTGAAGAGCGAGGTCCACGTCGAGGCGGACCAGCTGATGGGTGAACACCGGCTGCTCGACCGCTCGGGGCGACTCGTCCGGTCGAACCGACGGGGGGACGCACCCGCGAGCTGGTCCCGCAGCGCTTCTGTACCCGCCGATTGAGTCGAAGCCCGAGCGTGATACCTTCCCGATCGAACGGCTTGTTCGTGGGCTTTCGTTCATGAATCGCCTGGGGGTGGTCGGCGGCTCTTCGAAGCGCCGATCTGAGAACAGACCCTTCGAACCTGATCTCGTACGGGCCGGCGCGGTTTCCGCCCTTCGTCCGATACGCGCGTAGGGAAGGCTTCCGAATGACTCGAATCGAATCAACCACCCGAGATGCAGACCCGACTGCCGATCCCGTCTCCGAAGTCGCCGTACGATTCGGTCTGCCACGGCTCGGAAACGATCCTTCGACCGGACAGGCAGGAACGACACCGGGCAGCTTCGCGAACCCGCCCGAGGTGGGTGGCCCGCGGGCCTTTTCTTCGCCCGATACGCCCGGCATGCCCGCGCCCTCGGACAAGACGGCCTGGGATTTCATGCCCCCCGACTGGCGAACGTTGCCCCGGGGCGAACGTTGCGCCGAGCCTGCGTCGCCGGAACTGTCGCCCGCCAACGCCTATATCTTCGCGCCACCCGAGGGCTTCGTCCCGATCACCCAGCTCGAACATGCGCGCCTGGGACGGGTGACCCCCGAGATGCGGCGCGTCGCGGAACGCGAACCGCATCTCTCCCCCGAAGCCGTCCGCGACGAGGTCGCCGCCGGTCGCATGGTGATTCCCGCCAACCGGGTCCATCTCGCACACGGGCTCGACCCGATGGCGATCGGACGCGCGGCGCGGACCAAGGTGAACGCGAACATGGGGGCTTCACCGATCTCGAGTGGTACCCACGAGGAGATCGAGAAGCTCCGCTGGGCCGAGCGCTGGGAAGCGGACACGGTGATGGATCTTTCGACGGGCGGCGATGTCACGGCCACCCGCGAGGCGATCTGCCGGGCCTCGACCGTCCCGATCGGCACCGTCCCGATCTACTCGATGATCCTCGATCGCAAGATCGAAGAACTCGACGCCATGACGGTTCTCGACCGCCTCGAAGAACAGGCGCAGCAGGGGGTCGACTATTTCACGATCCACGCGGGGGTGCGCCGCGAACACCTCCCCTACGTCTCGAAGCGGCTGATCGGGATCGTGAGTCGCGGGGGATCGCTGCTCGCCAAGTGGATGATCCATCACGAGCAGGAGAACCTGATGTCCCAGATCTGGGACGACATCTGCGAACTCGTTCGCCGATACGATGTCACCTTCTCGATCGGGGACGGGCTGCGCCCCGGCGGCCTGGCCGATGCGACGGATCTCGCACAGCTCGGCGAACTCCAGGCCCTCGGTGAATTGACCGAGCGGGCCTGGCGCCACGGCTGCCAGGTCATGATCGAAGGCCCGGGACACGTCCCCTTCGATCAGATCGAATTCAACATGAAGCTCCAGCGACGACTCTGTCATGGTGCTCCCTTCTATGTCCTCGGTCCCCTCGTGACCGACATGTTTCCCGGCTATGACCACATCACGAGCGCGATCGGCGCGACGGCCGCGGCCTACCACGGCGCGTCGATGCTCTGCTACGTGACGCCGAAGGAACATCTCGGCCTGCCCAAGAAGGACGACGTCAAGCAGGGCTGCGTGGCCTACAAGATCGCGGCCCATGCTGCCGACATCGCGCTCGGCATCCCCGGCGCCCGGGATCGCGACGACGAACTGACCAAGGCCCGGGCCGCCCTCAACTGGGAGAAGCATTTCGAGCTGTCCTTCGATCCCGATCTCGCCCGCGCCTATCACGACGAGGATCTCGACGTCGATACGGATTTCTGCGCCATGTGCGGCCACGACTGGTGCTCGGTTCGGATCAGCAAGGAGATCTCGCTCTTCGTCTCGGGCAAGGACGCCTCCTACCAATGGGACCAGCCGAAGATCTCCGCCGCATTGACCCCGGCTCAGCGCGAGATCCTCGAACAGCGGGGCGTGCTCACGCCCGAGGAGATCCATCGCCTGGCCTCCAAGACGCGCGGGGCGATGGGCCAGGCCGGGCGCAAGGCAGCCTGCCATAGCGACGTCGTCGACGAGAACGCCGCCCAGCATCTCCAGGCCGAACGGCTCGACCCGGAAACCCTCCTCCCCCTCGACGCCACGGCCGCGTCCTAGCCCGTGGCGCCCACTGGAGTCGGAGACCGGTCGACCCGTGCCGCGTGAAAGCGTTCTCCGCTCCGCGCTGTGGCTGGGTCTCGGCTCCTGGGTCGGCTCCTGGGCCTTCTTCGCGTTCGTCGTCTCGCGGGTCGCCTTCCGGGTCCTGCCGGGAAACACCGCGGGGGATCTCGCCGGGATCCTGCTGACGACCCTCTACGAGTGGGGAACGGTGGCCGCCCTGGTCAGCGCGGGGTCGGCCTTTGCCCTGGGCCGTCGGGGTGGGCTCGTCTGGCTCCCGCTCGGTCTGGCCCTCATCTGCCTGTTCAGCCACCTCTGGCTGCTGCCACAGATCGCCGCGGTCCGGCCCAGTCTGATCGGCGAAGCCGCGACCATGGCCACGGGCCAGCGCTTCCAGCTCCTGCACCGCGTCTCCCTCGGTCTCTTCATGGCGGTCCATTTCGTGTCGATCCTGCTCGTCGTCGCCCACGCGCGATGGGACGCCCGGGAGGCCGACCGCCACCGGAGTGCGGGAAAACCCACGCCCGCTTCCCTCGCGTAGATCCGTAAACGCCTGAAATTGCGGGAAAAATCCATAGCCCCGCTCGGCGGCATGTTGTATCCTACGCGCCTTGTCAAAATTTCCGCTGCAATTTCAATGACTTGCAGGCCAATGCCCGCCTTTCCGCTTCGCCGGGTCAGATGGCTTGCCAGCAGGATCGGAGCCCCGGTACCGGTACCGGAACCTGACGAACAGCCCGAATGACCCGATCCGGGTCGAACGAGCCGACCGGCGACGGTGCCCGATCCATGCGAGCGGTGAACGCGAGCGACGAAGACGAAGGCCGGCGATGCACGGCCGAGGAACCATAGAACGATGAACGATATCAAGATCAAGATCGCACTCGAATTCTCCATCTCGGAGAGCGACCTGGAAGACGGGCTGGCCGAATACGACGAATTGAGCGTCGATCGCCTGATCACCCAGATCCTGGACAAGGCGATTGCGGTCGACGAGATCGATTGCAAGGTCGTCGAAGGCCCCAATACGCTCGAAGAAGTCGACGAACTCCGAACGGCCTCCGCGGGCTGATTCCGAACCCGGCCGATCCGGCCCGGGGCCCCGATCCATCGGGAGCTACAATCGGCCGGAATGGAAACGATCGAATCGCTCCCACTCTTCCCGCTCGCCGACGTCGTGCTTCTGCCCGAAGTCTCGGTTCCCCTGATCCTCTTCGAACCCCGCTATCGCCAGCTGGCCAGGGACGTGCTCGCGGGCGAACGCTTGATCGGGATGATCGCCGTCCCGCCGGAACACGTCGGTGAAATGCCGGGAGATCCGCCGCTCTTCGAGATCGGGTGCGTCGGCCGGATCACCCAGGGGCGGAGGCGACGGGACGGCACGTTCCAGATCCTGCTCGTCGGGCTTTCGAGATTCCGCATCCTGCAAGAGGCGCCGCGACCCGAGGACCGTCTCTATCGGTCGGCACGCGTCGAAATCCTGTCCGATGAGCTGCCGACCGACCCGAACACGCTCGCGACGCTCGAGGAACGGCGCCGGGTCGTCCTGCGACTCCTCGAACGCCTCGTGCGGAACCTCGATCGAAGCGAGCTGGGCCGACGCGCCCTGAGCGCCTTCGAGGACATCGATCCCATCCGGCTGGTCAACACGCTGACCCAGTCGATCGGCTTGCGACCGATCGAACGACAACGTCTTCTCGAAACGGATTCCATTCTCGGTCGGTTCGAAATCATGGCGGATTTGTTGCGCTTCCGACTGGCCGAAGTCGCGTCGGGCGCACCCGATTCCGGCCCCCTGCCCCATTGATCCTCCGACATCGTCGTCGATCGGAATATCGCGATAAATCGCGAATTTTGTCGAAAAACGTAGAATCATCCAGATTCAGATATTCTAAACAGCGGTTCATTCACGCGCTGCGGGGGATCGAAAATGCCTTGGAGACATCGCCGAAGATGCCCGAATCGCATCGGAAATCCGGATGCAAACGGCGGTTAAAACGCGTCTGAAGGGCGATTCGGGGTGTTTAAGTTCTGTGTCACCCGGATTCCACGTTTCGTTCCGCGGTTGATTGCGAATCCCGGACACAAGTGGTTTACTCGCCCTCGTTCGAAAGGCTTCGACTTCAAATCTGGTGAGACGCCCTTGAACCTCTTGAAATCCCCCGAAATCAGCTCAAATCCCTGGAAATCGAGAATGCTGAGGCCAGGAACCCCCGCTCTCCGGCGGCCGGTTTCCCGACCTCCGATCCGACCGGCCCCGGCAGCCGGAGCGGACGTGCCGGGCGGCCGCCGGGCGGCCTTCGCGAGCGATTCCCGTTCCGGGTCCGCGAGCGATTCGAGGCGGAGTTCGGGAGTCCTTCGAGGGATTCCGAACGGATGCGAGTCGCGGTCCTCGGCATTGCAGTTCTCGACGTCGGGTTTCTCGACGTAGACCTCTGCGTTTTCGTTCAGTCCCGATCGCATCTTCTTCAACCCTGCTTCCGGTTGGATCGAATGACCTCTACGTCCAGGGTCTGGGGCGACGTCCTGCGCCGACTCCAGAACGAGATCCCAGACTTCGCCTTCGAGGCATGGATCGCGCCACTGGCCGCGAAGAAGGCGGGGGATCGCCTCCTGCTCGGTTGTCCTACATCGTTCCATCGCGATCGCGTTCGCAAACACTACGCCGCTCACATCGTGCGCTGTTGGCAGTCCGCGAACTCCGATCCGAAGGCCCGGCTCGCGGCGGCCGGGGGAGGCGACGGATCCCGGAGCGATGAGGCAACCGGACCCGGTTCCGCCACGGGAATCCCATGCGTCGAGTTCCTGACCATGAAGGAGTTCCAGGCCGCCATGGGCCAGCCGATCGATCTCGCCCGGGAGTGTGATCCCGCCCGGACACTTCGGCAGCGCTCGCCCATGCGTCGCGTCCGCGCGGACTCAACGGGCCGGGAAGCATCGATCGCTTCGACCGTCGGTGCCCCTCGAACCTCTTCGGAGGGCGGGAGGATCGCGCCATCGGCGCCCACGATCGCCAGACGATCCGGCGCCACGACGATCGACAGCGCCCCGTCGACTTCGCCCTCCTCCCCCGGAACCCTCCGGCCCGTTCCGGCGCGTCCGAAACGGGCGATGACGCCGAAAGGAGCGACCGCCAGCCGGAGTCCGTCGCGCCCCGACGACCCACGCGGCTTCGATCGCGAGCAGGACGGGGGCGGGGCGACCCAGACGGAGCTGCCCTTCAGCTTCGAAAGCTTCATCGTCGGTCCCTGCAACGCGCTCGCGCGCGAGGCGGCCCTCGCCCTCGCACGGCAGCGACAGCGCAGCCTGAACCAGCTCTATCTCGGCGGCGGATCCGGCATGGGCAAGACCCATCTCGCACGCGCCACCGCCGCCGAGGCCCGACGCCATCTCCGGACCCCGGATGCGGACCGCTTCAGCCCGAGCACCCGCCGGGATGCACCGGCCGCGACCGTGTACACGACGGCCGAACAATTCACGAGCGAATTCGTCTCGGCAATGCGCCTGGGGCGATCCGAGGAGTGGAAGCGACGCTACCGGGGACGCATCGGTCTGCTCGTCGTCGAAGACGTCCAGTTCTTCAGCGGGCGGATGAAGACCCAGCTCGAACTCTTCCACACGGTCCAGCACGTTCTCGACGCCGGCGGCCGTGTCCTGTTGACGGGCGACCGGGCACCCGCGGATCTGACGGGACTCGACGAACGCATGCGCGCCCAGGTCGGCCGGGGATTCGTCGCCGAGCTCGAGATGCCCGACGCCCTCGTCCGGCGCCACATCCTCCGATCCAAGGCCGCGGCGGGGGGCTTCCGGCTTCCCGAGGACTGCCTCGACCTGCTCGTGGAATCGACGGCCGGCAGCGTCCGCGACATCGAGGGAACCCTCATCCAGGTCGTAACGACCGCGTCGCTTCTCGGTCGCGCGATCGACCTCGAGCTGACACGCGACGCGATCGCGATGAAGTCGGGTGTCCGTACGAGCCTCGCGCCGCGCAGACTCTCCGTTCCAGAAATCGTCGGAATCGTGGCGTCGTTCTTCGGCATGCGACCCGAAGCCCTCGCCGGACGTTCCCGAAAACACCAGGTCCTCGTGCCGCGTCAGCTCGCGATGTACCTCGCCCACCGCTACACCGACGCTTCGTTCAGCGAAATCGGCCATGCCCTCGGCCGCAACCACCCTTCGGTCCGCAACGCGATCAGCCGGATCGAGCGGCAGGTGCTCGAGAACGCCCCCCTCCGCTACCAGGTCGAGGCACTTTCGGAGCGGATCGACCAGACCGTCGCGCGGCGCCGAGAGGGACCGGTCGACGGGCCAGCCCTTCGGGATCGCTGAGATCTTCGCACCCCCTCCTTCGGTTCGCGCGGACCGGGAGCGGGGCGGGGTAGAAGGCCCGGGCGGTCCCGAGAAGGACGATCGGAATCAGCCGACGGGCAGCTTCACACGGAAGGTCGTTCCCGACCCGGGGATCGAGTCGACACTGATTTCGCCACCGTGCCGATGGACGATTTCGTAGGAGATGGAGAGGCCGAGCCCGGTCCCTTCGCCGACGGCCTTCGTGGTGAAGAAGG
>DRKE01000073.1 GCA_011051925.1 Deltaproteobacteria bacterium | reverse complement strand
GGCCAGGATGAGATTGTGGAAGAGGGGCCCGCGCTCGAATCGGAACGTGCCGGCCTCGGGCTGGAAGATCTCGGTCCCCGTGAGATCCGCCGGGAGCAGATCCGGCGTGAACTGGATACGGTGGTCCTCGCCCTCGATCGCGCTGGCCAGGGTCTTGATCGCCTTCGTCTTCGCGAGGCCCGGGGCGCCCTCCACCAGGAGATGGCCATCGGCCAGCAGGCAGACGAGCAGCTTCTCGGTCAGCGCCGGTTGGCCGACGATGTGCTGGTCCAGATGCCTGCGGAGGCGTCGAAAGGCCGAAAAGGCCTCCGAATCGGCCTCGGGTTCGGAGTTGCCCCGGGTGGGCGGGATCGGTCGTGCGGCTTCCATCGAGTTCTCCTCTGGTCGTTGACTCGGTTCGGCAAAGCTAGAGCCGGCTTCTGACCCTGGCCTTACCTCTTCATGAACTCTGGTTCATGTAGAGAGGCGGAGGCGGGCAAGGGGTGGGGCTCACGGGGAAAGATGCCGCTACCCTGCGGGCGCCTTGCGAAGGGAGATCGATCGATGGGGGCCATGACGGATCCGCCGGGGAGTCCGAAGACCATCTGTCCGCCGGAGCGGCACGAGCCGCTTCCCTGGCAGCGACCGAAATCGTCGGAGGAGGATGCCGATGCGCCAGCCATGGTCGAGCGCATCCTGCGCAGCCCGAGCTATCGCCGGGCGGACGAGGATGTCGATTTCCTGAATTCGTCCGAGACGAGGGGAGTCCGACTCCAGATCGACTACCTGAAACCCCAGGTCCTTCTCGAGAAACACGGGATCGAACACACGATCGTCGCTTTCGGCGGCACGCGGATCGTCGAACCCTTCGTGGCGGAGCGGGAGATCGAGTCCCTCGAGCGGCTGATGCGTGAACGGCCGGATGATCCGGCGTTGGGACGACGGTTGGCAAGGGCCGAGCGGATCCGGGCGAAGAGTCGCTACTACGAGGTGGCAAGGCGATTCGGACGCCTCGTCGGCCTGGCGGGCGGGGGTCCCGAGGATTCCCGTGTCGTCATCATGACCGGTGGCGGGCCCGGGGTGATGGAGGCGGCCAATCGGGGCGCCTTCGATGCGGGCGCGAAGACCGTGGGACTCAATATCGATCTGCCCCATGAGCAGTTTCCGAATCCCTATGTCACGCCCGAGCTCTGTTTCCGGTTCCACTATTTCGCGATCCGAAAGATGCATTTCCTGATGCGGGCGAAGGCACTCGTGGCGTTCCCGGGCGGTCTCGGAACCCTCGACGAACTCTTCGAGACGCTGACGCTCATCCAGACCCGGAAGATCCAGCCGATTCCGGTCATCCTGGTAGGCCGGGAATACTGGCGTCGGGTCTTCGATATCGACTTTCTTCTCGACGAAGGCGTGATCGACGCGGAGGATGCCGACCTCTATTGGTACGCCGAGGAGGCCGAGGAGATCTGGGAAGGCATCCTGGCGTGGTACCAGGCGAACGGGCGCCCGCTCTTCGACGGCGACTGACCCTTCGGCCCGTCGAACGCGATGCCGGCAAGCCGGTCCGCCGGTTCGTGGGGCCGGAAACGCTGGCGTGACGGGAGACATCCCGCCCGAGAGGGAAGGCGATCGGGAAGACGATCGAATCGGAGATCGCGGAAACGGAGGCGGAATGAGGATCTCGTTCCACGGGGCCGATCAAGGGGTCACTGGATCTTGTCATCTGGTCGAATGCGCGGGGACCCGGCTGCTGATCGACTGTGGCCTCTATCAGGGAGGTCGCGAGATCGAAGAGGAGAATGCCGAGCCCTTCGGATTCGACCCGAAGGAGATCGACCTGGTTCTCCTGACCCACGGCCACCTCGATCATTGCGGGCGGATTCCGCTCCTGACGAAGCGTGGCTTCGAGGGAGAAGTCATCACGACCTCCGCGACGCGTGAACTCGCACGCCTCGTCATGCTCGATTCCGCCCATATCCAGGAGGAGGAGGCGGCACATCGGAATCGGCGAGCCGAGCGGAAGAAACATCGTGGGCCCACGGTCGAACCGCTCTATACGACCTTCGATGCCCTCAGTGCCAGCGACCGGTTCGTCCGACGGGTCGAGTACGGGAAAAGGACCGGGATCGCTCCGGGGATCCATGCCACCTTCCTCGATGCGGGTCATATCCTGGGCTCGGCCAGCATCCTGCTCGAGCTCGCCGAAGGGAAGCGGCACCATCGCATCCTTCTTTCAGGAGACCTGGGCAGCGATGGACATCCGATCCTGCGCGATCCGACGCGGCCTCCCGTCGTCGACACGGTCGTGATGGAGACGACCTACGGCGATCGTCGCCATCGATCCCTCGAATCGTCGGTCGACGAGCTGGTCGAGGCCGTATCGGATACGTTCGAGCGAGGCGGGAACGTGATCATTCCCACCTTCGCGCTCGAGCGTACGCAGGAGATCCTCTACTTCCTGCGCGAAGCGGTCGAGGCGGGCCGTCTGCCCGAGGCGATGCCCGTCTTTCTCGATTCACCGATGGCGATCTCCGCAACCGAGATCTTCCGCAGACACCCGGAATGCTATGACGCCGAGACCCGCGAGATCTTCCGCGAGGGACGCGATCCCTTTCGTGTCCCTGGCCTCCGATTCACGCGTCAGGCGACGGAATCGATGGCGCTCAATCGCATCTCGAGCGGGGCGATCATCATGGCGGGCTCGGGCATGTGTACGGGCGGACGAATCCGCCACCACCTGCGCCACCATCTCGGGCGCCCGCATAGCAGCATCGTCTTCGTTGGTTATGCGGCGGAGGAGACGCTGGCGCGCCGGATCGTCGATGGGGCGAAGACGGTCAGGATCTTCGGAGAAGAGATCCCTGTCCGCGCGCGGATCCACACGATCGGTGGGTTCTCGGCCCATGCGGACCAGCCGGAACTACTGGCCTGGCAACGACGGGCGGCTCCCGCAACGACGATCCTCGTGCACGGGGATCCCCGGGCGATGAAGGCTTTCTCGAAGTGTCTGGAGAAGACGCGAGTCCTGATGCCGGAACTCGGAGAGCAACTCGAGCTGTAGCTCCGGCCCTGACCGGTTCCCGGACCGGGACCAGCCGAAGTCGACGATCGATCAGCCGGGATCCGACTTGAGGCGCTCCAGGATCGCGGAAAGCGCTTCCTTGCGGGCCTTCAGCCCGGCTCGGTAGTCGAAGTTGTCCGTATCCGCGATTTCATAACCCAGATCGGAAACAGCGCTTTCCAGCACTTCGGTCAGCGTCTTCTTCTCGTCGTCGGTCAGTTCGATGTTCGGCATGGCCATCCGAGTATGCCCCCGATGCGTCCGGAGTCAACGGCTCGGAGCGGAGAATCTTGACTCGCCGGGACTCGTGTCGACTTTCCATCCCGAGCAGGAGGCCCGGGTCGTCCGGATCCATCGTTCCGGATCCGGGACGACCATGACCGCATGGCGACGTCCAGAGGGCGGCACCTGCGAATCGGGGAGGAAAGCCGGGATGTTGCTGGTCGATATCGGGATCTCGCTGGTGGCGGCGGTCATCCTGTCCTGGATGTTCCTCCGTCTGGTCCACGAACACGGTCCGTGGCAGAAGCCCTGGGCTTTCGGGCTCGTGGTCTTCCTCTTTGCCTGGGCGGGTGGCGCCTGGATCGCACCGGGGCTCGCCGGTGGCTGGGTGACGCATTGGATCCCCTTCGTGCTGGTCGGCCTGCTGACCGCGGTGCTGATCGTGACGGTTTCGCCGCGTCATGATCTCGCGTCACCGGAGGATGCGGACCAGCTGGAGCGCGAAGAAGAGGCGGTGCTTCTCTCGGTCACGGTCCTGTACTGGGTACTCACGGCGACCGTGGCCGTCCTGATCGTCGGATCCTACCTGCGCTGAAGGCGGATCCGTCGCCTCTGTCCACGCGACCGGCCTTCCGGGAGGCACGGTCCCCGTGATGCCGCCCTTCAGGTCGTCCGGTTCTTGAAAAGCCATCGTGCCATGCCGATGCTCGCCATGGCGATCAATGCGAGAGGCCAGAGCTGACGTGCGACGAGTTCCGCCGGCATGCCCTGCAGGAAGAGTCCCCGCACGATGACCAGGAAATAGCGCATCGGATTGACATAGGTGATCCATTGGACGATCTCCGACATGTTGCGGATCGGGGTCGCGAAGCCCGAAAGGATGATGGCCGGCACGAGGAAGAGGAAGGCGCCCAGAATCGCCTGCTGCTGCGTTCGAACGAGGGATGAGATCATGAGTCCCACGCCGATGATCGCCAGCAGGAAGAAGATCAGGGACGAGTAGAGCAGGACGAGACTGCCGAGATAGGGCACCCCGAACCAGAAGACGGCGAAAAACACGATCACGCTCCCCTCGACGATCCCGATCAGCAGGGGGGCCAGGGATTTGCCGATGAGGATCTGGATCGGCCGCAGGGGGGTCACGAGGAGCTGGTCGAAGGTCCCGAGTTCGCGCTCCCGGGCGACCGAGAGGGCGGTCACGACGAGGGTCACGACCAGCGTGAGCAGGGCGACGATTCCCGGTACGATGAACCATCGGCTCTGGAGATTGGGATTGAACCAGGAGCGGACGACGAGGCTCGCGGGCGGCAGTCGCTGCCCGTGATCGTGGAGCCAATCGATGTTGAATTCGCGAACGATCGCCGCCGCGTAGCCGGTCAGGATCATCGCGGTATTCGAGTTGCGGCCGTCGACCACGAGCTGGAGAGTCGCGGGCCGGGCGACGTGCAGATCGCGTGAGAAATCCGGGCCGACATGGACGACGAGGCTCGCCTCGCGCGAATCGATGACGCGCGCGATGTCGGATTCACGCTCGAGTCGTGCGGTGGTGCGGAAGATCGGCGAGCCCTCGAAGCGGGCGATCAGATCCCGGGTCTCGCCGCCGGAATCCTCGATGTAGAAGGCGATCGGGATGTCCTGCAGGTCGTAGGTCGCCGCATAGCCGAACACGAGCAGCTGGATGATCGGTGGTCCGATCAGGACGAAGCGGCTACGCGGATCCTTCCAGACCGCGAGGAGTTCCTTGACGACGAGGACCTGGATCTGCATCCACCACACGACGGTCTACTCCAGCCTCTTCAGGGTCTTGTGCTTCGTCAGGCCCAGGAAGAACGAGGCCATCACGGCGAGCGCCACCGCGTTGGGAAGGATGATGCTCCAGACGTTTCCGGCCAGGAAGCTCGTCTGCAGGATCGCGACGAAATAGCGCGCCGCGATCACGTGGGTGATCCACTGGACGATCGGGGGCATGCTCTGGATGTCGAAGAGGAAACCCGACAGGATGAAGGCGGGCAGGAAGGTCACGATGATGGCGATCTGGCCGGCGACGAACTGGTTCTTCGAGATGGTCGAGATCAGCAGGCCCATGCCCAGGGCAGCGAGCAGGAAGAGGGCCGACGCGATCGTGAGAACGGGAAACGATCCGCGGAAGGGCACGTCGAAGAGGAGGATGGCCATGGCCACGGACAGGATCATTCCCCCCATGCCGAGAACGAAATAGGGGATCAGTTTCCCGAGCAGGAGTTCCGTCGTCGAGACCGGCGTCACGAGCAGGGCCTCCATCGTGCCGCGCTCCCACTCGCGCGCGATCACGAGGGCCGTCAGCAGCGCTCCGATCAGGGTCATGATGATCGCGATCAGGCCGGGCACCAGGAAATTCCGGCTTCGAACGGCGGCGTTGAACCAGATCCGTTGTTCGATCGTCACCGGGGCCACGAGGTCGACGCCGCGGTCGCGGGCGAGTTGCGTGAGCCAGGCCTGCCAGGCTCCGTCGACGTACCCCGTAGCGAGGCGAGCCGTGTTGGCGTCGGTGCCGTTGACGAGGAGCTGGATCGGAGCGCCGCGAGGATCATGGAGGCGTCGGGAGAAATCGCTTCGCAGGACGATGACGGCCGAGGCCCGCCCGGCCACGAGATCGTCTTCTGCGGTCTGGCGATCGGGCACCCGATGGGGAATGAAATAGGGCGAGTTGCCGAAGGAGGCCTCGAAGCTGGCCGTTTCGGCCGTCGGGTTCTCGACGACGAAATCGACGGGGATCCTCTTCGCATCGAGTGAGATGCCGTAGCCGAAGAGCAGCAAGAGGATCAGCGGCATCACGAAGGCGATCGCGATGCTGCTCGGGTCGCGCAGGATCTGGAGCGCTTCCTTGCGCAGGAGCCCGCGCAGGCGCATTCGCCGCGATCCGGAGGAGCGCGTCTTCGGAGGGACGGGGCTCATTCCGGGTGCTCCCGCTGGTGGGCTTCGATCAGCGCGACGAAGGTGTCATCGAGCGTCGGGTCGGGCTCGCCGGGCCTGCGGTACCGATCCTTCAATTCGTCCGGCGAGCCGAGCGCGATCAGATGACCCCGGTAGATGATGCCGACGCGGTCGCAATACTCCGCTTCGTCGAGGAAATGCGTCGTCACGAGGACGGTCACGCCGGATTCCGCGAGAGCGTTGATGCGGTCCCAGAACTCGCGTCGGGTGAGCGGAGCGACGCCGGAGGTCGGCTCGTCGAGGAAGAGGATCTCGGGTTCGTGCAACAGGGCCGCGGCGAGGGCCAGCCTCTGCTTGTAGCCCAGGGGCAGATCCTCGCTCGTGCGTCCGGCCAGCTCCCGCAATTCGAAGGCGTCGAGTGCCCAATCGATCCGGGCCTCGCGGTGGGCCCCCATGAGACCGTAGGCGCCGCCAAAGAAGCGCAGGTTCTGGCGCACGTTCAAGACGCCGTAGAGCGAGAATTTCTGGGACATGTACCCGATCCGGGCCCGGGCCCGGGGCGCCGAGCGGCGCAGGTCGATTCCGAGCACGCGGGCTTCTCCGGAGGTGGGAGGAAGCAGGCCGCAGAGCATGCGGAAGGTCGTCGATTTCCCGGCACCATTGGGCCCGAGCAATCCGAAGATCTCGCCCCGCGCGACGGAGAAGGTGACGTCGTCGACCGCCCGGAAATCGCCGAAGACCCGGGTGAGGTGGCGGATTTCGATGACGTCCGATCGTGTCGTCCCGCCTGCGGGTGCCATCCCCGCCTCGGCCCGGGCTTCGTCGCCCTCTTTCGACGGTTCCCCATGTTCCGGGTCGATGCTCTCCCGGGCGCTCCCGTCGGATTCCTCCCGTTCGCGCAACAGCGCGACGAAGGCATCCTCGAATCGAGGGAGCGCCGGCGTGAAATGTTCGGGCAGGTCGTCCGCTCCGGGCAGCAATTCGGAGGGATCGGGAGGGGACACGCCCTCGGCCAGGAGGATGCGGACGGTGCGTCCCTGGACGACCGCGTCGAGGATCCCGGGGATGGATTTCGCCCGGCGAGCAGCGCGGCGCCGGTCCGCAGGCGAAACGGGCAGACCGAAGGCCCGCCCGCGAACGGGATCGATCAGATCCGCAGGGCGGCCTTCGGCCAGCCGTTGCCCCTCATAGAGGACGATCACTTCGCTGCATCGTTCTGCTTCGTCCTGGTAGGCGGTACTCCAGACGACCGTCATGCCTCCGCCCGATAGCCGCACGACGATCTGCCAGAGTTCACGGCGTGAAACCGGATCGACCCCGACGCTGGGCTCGTCGAGGAGCAGCAGTTCGGGGGGGTGGACGAGGGTGCAGGCCAGTCCGAGCTTTTGTTTCATGCCGCCCGAGAGACGTCCGGCGAGCCGAGACCGGAAGGCGTCGAGGCCGGTGAATTCCATCAATTCCGCATAGCGGGCTTCGCGTTCGTCGATGGGAAGGCCGTGGAGGTCTGCATAGAGGTCGAGATTCTCGGCAACCGTGAGATCCTCGTAGAGTCCGAACCGTTGCGGCATGTAACCCACCCGGCCGCGAAGACGCTCCGGATCCCTGGTCGCATCGACGCCGAGAACCGAGAGCTCGCCGGCTTCGGGCAGGAGAAGCCCGGCAATCATCCGCAGGAAGGTCGTCTTCCCCGCTCCATCGGGTCCGACCAGCCCCGTGATCCGTCCGCGCCGGATGGTGGTGTCGAACTCGTGCAGGGCGAGCACCCGCGTCTCACCCGCGCCGAAGGATTTCCGGATTCCCGTCGCTTCGACCGCGAGGGTCTCGCTCGCTGACACGACCTCGGCCGCGCTGCTCATTGCGAGGTCCGCGGATCGGTCGTTTCGGGCGGATCGGGGGTGTCCGGACGGGTGGGTCCCGACCCGGTGGCTCCGGGAGCGGCGGTCGTGGATCGGGTTCCGGGTTCTTCCGGTTCCTGGTCCAGGGACAGATGGACGGTGACCGGCATGCCCTGGCGGAGGGTGTGGTCGGGCGTGTCGACGAAGATCCGGGTCCGGTAGACGAGGCTCGTCCGCAGTTCCGGGGTCTCGACCGGTTTGGGCGTGAATTCCGCGGTCGGAGAGATGAAGCCCACCCACCCGTGATAGGTGCGGTCGGGAAAGGAGTCGGTCCGGATTTCGGCCTTCATGCCCGGGAAGACACGACCGAGGTCGGTTTCGGTCAGATAGGCGCGGACCCAGACAGGATCGGTGAGGGCCAGGGTGTAGGCAGGACTGTTGGGGAGCACGATCGCGCCGGGTTCGAGGATGCGGGTCAGGACGATCGCATCAGCGGGCGCATGGAGCTTTGTGTCTGCGAGGCGATGGCGGGCGAGTTCGAGAGCGTTCTCATCGGCGAGGAGCCGGGCGCGGGCCGCCTCCTTGTCTTCGAAACGAGGTCCTTCGATGGCGAGCCGGAGATTCTCCCGTGCGATCTTCAACCGGGCCTCGGCCGCCAGGAAGGCGGACAGTGCATCGTCGGCAAGCTGCTTCGAGACGACGTTCGCCCTGGCGAGTTTCTGCTGTCGCTCGTGTACCGCGCGAGCGTCGGCCAGTTCGGCTTCGGCCGCAGCGACTTCGGCTCGTGCGCGTTCGATCTCTTCGGGGCGACTGCCGTGTTCGAAGCGGGCGACCACGGCTCTCTGGGCGGTCACCCGGGCTTCGGCTTCGAGAACCACGTGTTCGAGTCGGGAGTCGTCTAGCTCGGCCAGCAACTGGCCGGCCTCGACCCGGTCCCCTTCGTCGACGTACATGGCGACGATGCGGTCGCCCTCGTTGAAGGCGACGTCGACTTCGCGGACGTCGATGTTTCCATAAAGGACGATCTCGTCCGGATTCCCCCTTTTCTCGTGCCGCCAGATGATCGCAGCGATGAAAGCGAGACCGAGGACCACGCCCACCCCCAGAAGCACGCGTCTGCGTCGCGACGGGATCGCGTCGGCCTTCGGTTGCGGGCTGTCGGACGTGCTTTCGGTCATGCTTGCTCCAGGGTCAGGTGAGGGGGATCGTCGTTCGCTTCCTCAGCGAGGACAAGGCCAGGCACCGGGTCCCGACACGAAGATCGTCCGGATGAAAACGGATCGGCCGAGGCCGCGGAACCCGCAGGATGCATTCCTTCATGTCTCCATCCCGGACGAACGCGGCGCTGTCTTCGGCTCATGTCATTCCCGATCCTCATTCTTCATGAATGCGTTCCGGCCGGGCGGTCGTGAGGATCGCTCGAACGGAGAAGGACGTGACGGGTTCCCCCTCCGGTAGGGCAGGCCACGACGCTCCCCGTGGTCGGTTTCCCATCGACGATGAGCTCGAATCGCCCGGCCGGCGATTCGGGTTTCTTCTCGACGACGATCTCGATCGTGCCGTCCCGGGTGTGGAGCTTAGCCCGATAACCCGGCCATGAATCGGGAATCCGCGGTCTGATCTCGATCCGTTCTCCGATCCATCGAATGCCCAGGATCTGTTCGACCGCGAGTCGCCAGCTCCAGGAAGCCGCCCCCGTGTACCAGCTCCAGCCCCCCCGGCCCACGTGGGGTTCGACGCTCGCGATGTCCCCGGAGATGGCGTAGGGCTCCGTCCGATAGAGCCGGGCGGCCTCGGCGCTTCGCGTCCGCTCGATCGGATTGATCATCCGGAGGATCCGGGCGGCCTCGTCGCCTTCTCCGATTTCAGCGAGGGCCCAGCCGAGCCAGGCCGCGGCATGGCTGTACTGGCCTCCGTTTTCGCGGATGCCGGGCGGATAGGCCTTGATGTAGCCGGGATCCCGCGCCGTCAGGTCGAAGGGAGGCCAGAGCAGACAGGCCAGTTCCGATTCGTCCTGGACCAGTTGGGAGAGGGCAGACCGGATCGCCTGCTTCCCGCGATCGGCGGGTGCCCCCTTGGAAAGGATTGCCCAGGACTGTGCGATCGAATCGATCCGGCATTCGTCCGAAGCGGCCGAGCCCCATGCAATCCCGTCGTCGTCGAATGCACGGCGGTACCACGCGCCGTCCCAGCCCTCGTCATTCGCTGCGGCGAAGAGGGCGAGCGCACGCTCGCGCAGCCTCTTCGCGGTCTCGAGGTCCCCGCGGTCTTCGCAGAGATCCGCGAAATCCGTCGCCGTCGAACCCGCGAACCATGCGAGCCAGACGCTTTCTCCCCGCCCCTCGAGACCGACGCGATTCATGCCGTCGTTCCAGTCGCTGCCTCCGATCAACGGGAGACCATGGGCTCCGCGGGTGAGACCGCGTTCGAGAGCCCGGCGGCCGTGCTCGAAGAGGGACGCGCGTTCGCCACCATGCCGGAAGAGGTCGTAGCGTTCGTGTTCATCGTCGGCCAGCGGAGGTGCCGAAAGGAAGGGCACTTCCACGTCGAGAACGGCCTTGTCCCCGGTGACCTCGACATAACGCACCATCACGTAGGGAAGCCAGAGAAGGTCATCGGAACATCGGGTCCGGACGCCCCGGCCGAGCGGCGGATGCCACCAATGCAATACGTCGCCCTCTTCGAACTGGCGGCTCGCGGACTCGAGAAGGTGCGCACGCGCTCGCGCCGGATCGCCATGGAGGAGGGCCAGGATGTCCTGTAGCTGATCCCGGAAACCGTAGGCCCCGCTCGATTGATAGAAGCCGGTACGGGCGAGGATGCGGGCGCTCAGGACCTGGTAGAGCGCCCAGCGATTGATCAGGAGATCCATCGCGGGTTCGGGTGTCTCGACCGTGATGACCGAGAGGAGGGCATCCCAATGTCGCTCGATCCGCTCTCGCGCATCGGCGACACGAAGGGGTTCCTGCCAGCGTCGCGCCATCCCGGCCGCCTCGTCAGCGCTGGAAGCGGCGCCGAGGATGAAATGCGTCCGGATCTCTTCTCCCGGTCCGATGTCGAGATGGACCTGATAGGCGGCACAGGGATCGAGACCCGCACCGACGCGGCCCGCAAGCCCGATCCGCCGAAGGGCGGCCGGTGCGGCCGGATCACCATCGCGTCCGAGGAACTCCGTCCGGTCCGCCGTGAATCCGTGGGGCTCGCGGTCGGAGGTCAGGAAGGCGACCCGTTCCGCGAAATCCGCGTTCCAGCCGTTTCGCGCGTAGAGCGTGCGGCTCGGGGGGTCGAACCAGGTCGTGACATGGGAAGGGCCCGGCTCCGGAGCGCGGCCGAGCAACCAGCGCGCGTAGCAGGTCGCCGTGATCCGCCGGGGCCGATCGGCGTGGTTGACGAGATGGAGCTCGATGATCTTGACCGGGTCGTCGGGCGGAACCGAGATCCGGACGTCGCAGGAAAGCCCGCGACCATTCTGTCGCCATTCGGAATAGCCCGTGCCATGCCGGATCTGGGTCGTCCGATCGCGTCCCGCAGGACCGGGTGTCGGACTCCAGACCTCCGTCGTTTCCTCATCCCGCAGATAGAGGGCTTCCGAAGCGGGATCGAGGACGGGGTCGTTCGTCCAGGGTGTCAGGCGGAACTCGCCGCTGTTGCCCGCCCAGGAATAGCCTCCGCCGGCTTCGGTGACGAGACAACCGAAGTCTTCGTTCGCCAGGACATTGCACCAGGGTGCGGGGGTCGTCTCTCCCGGATCCAGATGGATCACGTATTCACGTCCATCCGGCGTGAAGCCACCGAAACCATTGTCGAAGAGCAGATCCTCCGGCCGGTCGATGGGCGGGGCCGGATCCTGCCCGCCCGGCATGCGGGTGGCTTCGAGTGGCGGGAGGGGGAGCGGTCGGGTTTCGCGACGCGCCAGCTGTTCGTGCAACGGGCCACGGTCATCGGTCAGGATGGCGGCCGCGGACGCTTCGAGCAGTCGCTTCTGTTCGGGCGTGATCTGGTCCGGGCGGATCAGATGGATGCCCGCCGGTCGACCGAGCCATTCCGCGGCGCCGAGCTCTTCGAGGAGGCGGTGGATGTCCTCGAAGGCGTCGTCGCGATAGCTCGTCGTGACTTCCGAAACGATGACGAGATCGATACCGGTTCCGCGTCGTCGCCAGAGCCGATGGGCGCGGACGAGATCGGCGAGCAGGCTCCCCGGACCGGCGCTGCTCGTTTCGAATACCAGGAGCGGGTCGTCACCCGAGATTCCCAGGGCCCAGAGCGCCTGCTGTCCCTCGCGATTCGCGGCCCTTTCTGCCGCGGAGGCCCGAGGCTCGGCGTCGGCGGCAAGCACGATGGAGAGCAGCTTCTGGAATTCGGGATAGCGCCCCGCCTCGAGCCCCAGGCGTGCGGCTTCGTGTCCGGCTTCGGCATGGGCGTCGGCGAGAAGCCACTCGAAGGACGCGAGGGTCTGGAAGCGGGCCGCGGTCTCTTCGACGGCTTGCCGGGTCGGCCCGGCGATCGTGACGAAGGCGAACTGTTCGATCGCGAAAGGTGCCAGTTCGACCTTCGCCTGGAGCGCCAGGCAGGGATCGAGGGTTGCACCCTGCGTTCCGCTGAGACCCTGCTCGAGACCGAGTGGACGGCGGAAGCTGCCATTGCGACCCAGGAACCGTTCGCGGTCGATCTCGAAGCCCGTGTTCTGGAATGCCGGAGAATCGGCGACGATCCGATGCAACAGGACCGGGAAATGATCGTCGGGCTCGCGAGGCCGTCTCGTGAAGACCAGCGCATCGAGGGTCGGAACGTACCTGCCCTCCACGAAGAGCTTGCTGAAGGCCGGATGCCGCCGATCCTCCCGTTCCGGGCCGAGGACCACCTCGGCGAAGCTGGTGAGGGAGAGCGAGCGCGGGCGATCGGTCTCGTTCACGAGCGTGATCCGTCGGACCTCGATGTCGTCCGCTGCGCCGACCGCGATATCCGTGCGGATCGAAATGCCATGCTGGCGCCGGTGGAGTTCGAGCATGTGGGCATGGAAGACGACATCGGTCGCCGGATTCTCACCGGGGATCGGCTGACGCCCTGCCGACCAGGCCGTTCCCGAATCCAGATCGCGCACGTAGATCCAGAGTCCCGCCTCGGCGAGGGTGCCATCGGGCAGGCAGCGTGTGAGGGAATGATTCCGCCAGCGGAGGGCACCGCTACCCGTCTCGGAGACCCGTGTGGACATTCTTCCGTTGCCGAGTACGTGAAGACTGCGAAGATCCGAGTCGGAGTCCGGCCGCCAGGGGAAGAGGGCGACGGGGGGCCTCGTACGGCTCTCTGCGGCGGGCCGTGGACGGATCCGGGCTTCCTCGACCGACGGTCGCGCGGGGATCCTCTCCTGGAGGAGCAGGTCGGTCGCCTGGACTCGCGGGTGGGATTCGAATCGGCGGACGAGCGCGTCATTGCACAACAAGTTGTCGATCGCCGTGAAGATCATCCCCTGGTGATGGGCCATGTGGGAGAAGACGATGGCCCGATCCTGGCCCTCGGGCAATCGGCTCGGGGTGAAGTCGACGGCTTCGTAGAATCCGTAACATCCGATCATGCCCAGGTCGCGAAGACGCTGGAGATTCCGGATGGCCTCCAGGGGGAAGAAAGGGAGCGCGAGCCCTGTGGCGTAGGGTGCGACGACCCGATCCTCGTCGAGGCCGCGTTTGCGCGCCAGGGACTGGACTCCGAACGCGCGATACTGGTAGTTCTGGTCTGCGTCGAAGGCCGCGAATCCGGATTCGGAGACACCCCATGGCATGCCCCGACGCCGGCCATCCTCCATCTGGGCGATGACCGCGGCGCGCTGGCTTTCGTCGAGGAGGGTGCCCGGCTGGCTACGCGCGAGGAGTGGTGGCATCAGGTATTCGAACATCGTGCCGCCCCAGGACAGCAGTGCGACGGTTCCGTCGATCTGCGTGAGCGGGCGATCGAGCGCGAACCAGTGTTCGGCGGGAACGTCCCCCTTGGCGATGGCGATGAAGCTGGTGAGCCGGGCTTCCGAGGCGAGCAGGTCGTAGTGATGGGAATCGAGCTCGTCCGATGTCAGGTTGTAGCCGATGAAGAGATGGCGGACCCGGGCGTCGTAGAGCAACCCGAAGTCCATTCCGAGGGCTTCGCGTTCGGCGCGGGCCGCGAGGCGTTCAAGATCGTCCTGCAGACAGCGGGCGTTCTCCATGCCCGACCGGATGGCGTTCTCGAGATCGCTGAACCAGGCCCGAAGAGTCTCGTCTTCCCGCGATTCCCCCGTCCCGTTCGCGTCGGGACCGGGCGTGCGACCGCTCGGAATCATCCGCTCGCGCGTCTCGCGCAGCATGCGGAGCGCTTCGTCTCCGCGCCCCGGCAGATCGGCGAGCTTCGTGTCCGGGGGCAGGCATTCCCGGATGCGGCCTCGCAGGTTTTCGAGCGGGTCCTTGCCGTCGGCAGGAAGGGCGGGAGGGGGCTCCGTGTGGAGCAGTCGAAGCCAGGGCATGAGGGCTTCGGCCTCGCGATCCATGCTGCGCACGTGATCGTGTATGCGGCTCAGCCAGAGACGGACTTCGTGAAGCGCGGCCAGGTCGAGTGTGTCCCGATGGTCGGTCGCCGTCTCGAGGAGGATCGCCTCGATTTCGCGGATGCAGGACTCGAACCCGTCGATCCTGCCGGACCAGGCCCGGGGATCCCGGCGTGAATCCAGGACCTGCCGGTGTAGTGTCGCGACCAGGGATTCGAGACGGCTCGCCCCGGTATTCCGTGTCCTTTCCGTCGTATCCGGCAGGAGCGCTCCGACGCTTTCTCGCAGCAATGCGATCGCATCCGCCAGCCCCTGCCAACGTTCCGGCCGGAGGCAGGGCTCCTCGAGGATGCCCTCGCATCCCTTCTGGATCGCGAGGAGGGCGGCGGCGAGGTTCCCGCTGTCGACGGAGGAGACATAACGTGGCTCGAGCGGCTCCAGCGTGCGAGTGTGGTACCAGTTCAGGAGATGCCCCCGATAGTGGGTGAGGCGGCCGATCGTCTCGAGCGTGTTGCGGATCCGGAGGGCGAGCTGCTGCGGACCGACATAACCGAGATCGAAGGCCGAGAGTGAAGCAAGCAGCGACATGCCGATATTCGTGGGCGAGGTCCGGTGGGCGACGATCCGGCCGGGATCCACCTGGTAGTTGTCCGGCGGAAGCCAATGGCCGTCGGGTCCGACGAAGGTCTCGAAGAAGAGCCAGGTACGTCGGGCGATTCCACGCAGGAATGCGACGTCATCGGGCTGGAGCCGCTCCCGGATCGTGGGGCGGGGCGCACTGATGCGGCGAGCGATCTCCGGCGAGAGCAGCCAGGCGAGCAGGAAGGGGGCCGCGACCCAGAGGGCAGAGGGACGCCAATGGACGACGGCTGCCGCGACGGAGAGGGCGGCCACCGGGGCGATCGCCATCCCGGTCCAATACGTCAGGACGGGATCGCGTCGCGCCAGCGAAGCGGCCGCATGGGCGGAAGTCGTCCACTCGAGCAGGTGTCGCTTCGTGATCGTGATGCGGTAGAGCGTTCGAACGATCGCATCGACCGTCACGCCCGCCTGGTGGGGAAGAAAGGCGAGGAGCAAGACCCAGCGTCCGAATTCCTCCGAGAGGCGATGGGAGAGGTCGCGTGAAAGACGCCAGCGTTCCCGAGCCAGTCCGCTGGCGAAGTCGATGAAGAGATGACCCGCCGGGGCCAGGATCGCGAAGGTCGTCCAGACGAGCGGACGACCCGGCAACCAGGTCCAGGCGGAGACGACCAGGCTGAAGAGCGCCGCGGGCAGCAGGCTGCGACGCAGGTTGTCGATGATCTTCCACCGATCGATCCAGGAGAAGCGATTCGGCAGGTAGTCGTGCCGCGCGCCGGGAACCCGGCGCCTGAGCCAGGGGAGAAGCTGCCAGTCGCCCCGCACCCAGCGGTGGAGTCGGCGGACGAAGGCCAGGTAGCTCGGGGGGTAGTCCTCGTAGAGGACGATGTCCGTAGCGAGGGCGGCGCGCCCATGGACGCCTTCGAAGAGATCGTGGCTCGCGAGGGCGTTCTCCGGAACGCGGCCGGCCAGACTCCGGGAGAACGCGGCGAGATCATAGATCGCCTTGCCGACATAGATCCCGGTCCCGAAGAGATCCTGGTAGACATCGGAAACCGCGCGGCTGTAGATGTCGATCGCGGTATCGCCGCAGTAGAGGCGGGTGAAGAGGGATTGGTTGCCGCTCTCGGGGGTCGTCTCGACGCGGGGCTGGATGATCGTATAGCCGGCCGTGACACGTCCGGAAGAAGCGTCCGTCCAGGGCCGATTGAGGGGATGGGCCAGGGTGCCGATCAGTCGTGCTGCCGTTCCCTGGGGCAGCTGCGTATCCGAATCGAGGGTGATGACGAAGCGGATGCCTTCGAGGCGTCGAGCATCACCCTCGCGCGTCTCGAAACTGTCGACCTGCTCGCCGAGAAGCAGACGATTGAACTGGTCGAGCTTTCCGCGCTTCCGCTCCCAGCCCATCCAACGGCCTTCCGCCGGATTGAAGCGGCGTTGTCGGTGGAGGAGATGGAAGGGGCCCGAGCCTTCGTGCGCGTGACGACGATTGAGTTCGGCGATTCCGGCCACCACCTGTTCGACGAGAGGGGCATCGCCGGGCAACGTGGGCTGGTCGGCCTCGGGAAGACCGGTCAGTAGCACGAACTCGAGATTCGGATCGGGATTCGAGAGTCG
>DRKE01000072.1 GCA_011051925.1 Deltaproteobacteria bacterium | reverse complement strand
TGGTGCAACGAGGCCCAGGAACGTTATGTGCTGACGGTCCCCGAAGAACGCCTGGACGCGTTCGAAGCCATCTGCGAACGCGAGCGCTGCCCTTTCGCCGTGGTCGGCGAAGTCACGGCGGAGCGACGTCTGGTCGTCGAGGATGCCCGATTCCCGAGCGACAGGGCAACCGGGCGGGAGCGGCCGGACGAGGTCTCGACGCCGATCGATGTCCCGCTGGCCATCATTCTCGACAAGCCGCCCAGGATGCATCGCGACGTGAAGCGAGCCGGGAAACCCGTCGAGCCCTTCGACTTCGAACGCCTCGATCCGGCGGAAGCGGCCCGACGGATCCTGCGGCTCCCGACCGTCGGCGACAAGACCTTCCTGATCTCCATCGGGGACCGCAGCGTGACGGGCCTCGTCTGTCGCGACCAGATGGTCGGACGCTGGCAGGTTCCCGTGGCCGACGCGGCGGTCACCGCCAGCGGCTACGCGACCCATACCGGAGAAGCGATGGCGATCGGAGAGCGCGCCCCGATCGCGCTGCTCGACGCCCGGGCCTCCGCTCGCATGGCGATCGGGGAAGCGCTCACGAACATCGCTTCGACGCCGGTCGGCTCGCTCCGGCAGATCCGCCTGTCGGCCAACTGGATGGCTCCGGCCGGCCATGTCGGCGAGGACGCCCGCCTTTTCGACGCCGTCGAGGCCGTCGGCCTCGAACTCTGCCCTGCCCTGGGCATCGCGATTCCCGTCGGCAAGGATTCGATGTCGATGCGAACGGTCTGGACCGAGGGCGGCGAGGAGAAAAGCGTCACGTCGCCCCTGTCGCTCGTCGTGACGGCCTTCGCCCCGGTCGAGGATGTCCGCCTCGTGTCGACGCCCGAGCTGCGGCGGGATGGACCCGGTGATGGCGAGACGGAGGACGGGGCCGCTCGTGACACGGACCGGACGGCACTCCTGCTGGTCGATCTCGGTTTCGGCCGGAATCGGCTGGGCGCCTCGGCCCTGGCGCAGGTCCATTCAGCCATCGGTGTCGAATCGCCCGACCTCGACGATGCGGCCTGCCTGCGCGCCTTCTTCGAAACCGTCCAGACGCTGCTCCGCGATGGCCGCCTCCTCGCCTATCATGACCGTTCGGACGGTGGCCTCTTCGTGACCCTGGTCGAGATGGCCTTCGCCGGGGGGACCGGGATCGAGATCGACCTCGACTCCCTCGAGGGTTCCACGATCGGCAAGCTCTTCAACGAAGAGCTCGGAGCCGTCCTCCAGGTCCGCTCGAGCGGGATGGAGGCGGTCGCCTCGGAGTTCCGACGTGCGGGCCTCGGGAAAGCGATCCATGCGATCGGTCGCCTCCGCGACGACGACCAGGTCGTCTTTCGCGAGAACGGCCGAGTCGTTCTCGAGGCATCGAGAAGCGAATTCCGTCGGGACTGGTCCGAAACGACCTGGCAGATGCAGCGGCTCCGGGACGACCCGGCCTGTGCCGACGAGGAACAGGCGATCCGATGTGACCCGGACGATCCCGGGCTCACGGTCCGCGTCCCCTTCGAGCTGCATCCCATCGCGAGGACGGGATCGCAGCCGAGACCGGAGGTCGCCATCCTCCGTGAACAGGGCGTGAACGGCGAGGTCGAGATGGCGGCCGCCTTCGACCGTGCAGGCTTCGATGCGATCGATGTCCACATGAGCGACCTGATGTCCGGTGAGATCGATCTCGACCGCTTCCATGGCCTCGTCGCCTGTGGCGGTTTCTCCTATGGCGACGTTCTCGGTGCCGGCGGTGGATGGGCGAAATCGATCCTCTTCCATGACCGTCTTCGCGACGCGTTCGAAGCCTTCTTCCGCGATCCGACGCGCTTCGCACTCGGCGTCTGCAACGGCTGCCAGATGCTCTCGCACCTGAAGGAGTTGATTCCGGGCGCCGGGGACTGGCCTCGTTTCGCGAGGAACCGATCCGAGCAGTTCGAAGCGCGGCTGTCGCTCGTCCGGATCGAAGAGAGCCCTTCGATCCTGTTCCGGGAGATGGCCGGAGCGCGTCTTCCGATCGCGGTCGCCCACGGAGAGGGTCGTGCGCTCTTTTCCGGTCCAGCTGCACAGGAGCGTGTCGAAGCGGCTGGCCTCGTGGCCGCACGCTTCGTCGACGGACGCGGCGATCCGGCCTCCCGGTATCCCACGAATCCCAACGGATCGCCGGCGGGCATCACCGCCCTGACGACGCCCGACGGGCGCGTGACGATCATGATGCCCCATCCCGAGCGCGTCTATCGCAGCGTCCAGCTCTCCTGGGTCCCGCCCGGATGGGGTGAGGATTCGCCCTGGCTCCGACTCTTCCAGAACGCCCGAGCCTGGCTGGACCGGTCATGACGAAGCCCCCGATGGAAAACGGAAGCAAGAAAGAGGGATCTCCGATGTCACCCCGCCCCGAAGCCCCCCCGCTGCTCGCCCTCTCCCCCCTGGACGGACGCTATCGCGAGAAACTCGACGACCTGCGTCCCATCGCGAGCGAGTTCGGGCTGATCCGCTATCGCGTCCGGGTCGAGATCCGCTGGCTCGAGTCCCTTGCCCGCTCGCCGGGCATCCCCGAAGTGCCGGAATTCCCGGAGAGCGCACGGGCCCATCTCGACGCGATCCTGGCGGATTTCTCGAGCAAGGACGCCGAGGCGATCCGCGAGATCGAGTCCCGCACGAACCATGACGTCAAGGCCGTCGAATACTGGGTGAAGGATCGTCTGGGAGCCCATCCCGAGCTCGCCGGGGTGCTCGAGTTCGTCCATTTCGCCTGCACCTCGGAAGACATCAACAACCTTTCCTACGCCCTCATGTGCCGGGACCTGCGTGATCGGATCCTGCTTCCCGAGATGGAGCGGTTGATCGGCGAGCTCAGGGAACTGGCCGGCGCGACAGCCGAACAGCCCATGCTCTCGCGAACCCATGGTCAACCCGCGACGCCGACCACCCTCGGAAAGGAGATCGCGAACGTGGGCGCGCGACTCGTTCGACAACGCGATGCGATCTCACGGGTCGAGATCCTCGGCAAGGCCAACGGCGCGGTGGGAAGTTATGCCGCCCATGTCGCGGCCTATCCCGAAGTCGACTGGGAGGCCCATACGCGCGAGTTCGTGGAATCCCTCGGGCTCGCGTGGAATCCGATGACGACCCAGATCGAACCCCACGATTGGATGGCCGAGTTCTTCCACGGCCTGATCCGCTTCAACACGATCCTGCTCGACTTCACGCGCGACCTGTGGGGCTACATCTCGATCGGCTACTTCAAGCAGAAGACCCGGCCGGGGGAAGTCGGTTCCTCGACGATGCCGCACAAGGTGAATCCGATCGACTTCGAGAATGCCGAGGGCAATCTCGGCATCGCCAATGCCCTGCTCGGTCACCTGGCGGAAAAGCTGCCCGTCTCGCGCTGGCAGCGCGACCTGTCCGATTCGACCGCCCTCCGGAACGTCGGCGTGGGCGTCGGCCACGGCCTGCTCGCGATCCGCTCGACCCGCCGCGGGCTCGCCAGGCTGGCTGTCGACCCCGAGCGGATGGCGGCCGACCTCTCGAACAACCATGCCGTGCTCGCCGAGGCGATCCAGACCGTCATGCGACGTTTCGGCATCGAGGCGCCCTACGAGAAACTGAAGGCATTGACCCGGGGCCACGAGATCACGCCCGAGGCCCTGCGACGCTTCGTCGAGGAACTCGAGATCCCGGAGAAGGATCGCCAGGGCCTGCTCGCCCTGAGCCCGGATCGCTATGTCGGCCTCGCCGCGGAACTCGCTCGACGCTTCGCCGGGAGTGACGGCTGAAGCGCCATCCTTGCCCCGCGGGACACGACCTGGAGCCCTGGGCCCGGCGCCGATCCCTGAGCCGCAGGGGGGGCCACGATCGGACCCGCCCGGGCCGCGCCCTGCGGCTTCCCATCTCGCCGCCCCCGCGACTTCCTCTTTGCAGGTCGAGGGGTTCCGGCGAATCGAGCGTTCCGTCGGTCGCCCGCCCGCCGCCACCCGGGAGTAGATAGATACGGAACGTATCGTTACTATACTCCCATCGCGCCCTGGAGCCCCTGAGGATCCGGGCACGACAGCCACCGGACGGAGCCTGGCCCCAGCATGGACAAACGAACGACGGAAGCGGAGGCGGTCTCGGAGATCCGGGACGGCATGACGATCGGAATCGGTGGCTGGGGTTCGCGGAGAAAGCCCATGTCGATCGTCCGGGAGATCCTCCGATCCCCGGTCAAGGATCTCACGGTCGTCACCTATGGCGGGCCCGATGTGGGCCTGCTCTGCAATGCGGGCAAGATCAAGCGCCTCGTCTACGGCTTCGTCTCCCTCGACTCGATTCCCCTCGAGCCCCATTTCCGGAAGGCGCGCCAGACCGGCGCAATCGAAGCGGCGGAACTCGACGAAGGCATGCTGCAGTGGGGACTCCTCGCCGCCTCGCACAAACTGCCCTTCCTGCCGACGCGCGCCGGACTGGGTTCCGACGTCTTGAAGATCAATCCCGACATCAAGCTCGTCCGATCGCCCTATGACGACGGCGAGGAACTCGTCGCGATGCCCGCGCTGGAACTCGACATCGCCTTCATCCACATGAACCGGGGAGACATCCGCGGAAACGGTCAATACCTGGGGCCCGACCCCTATTTCGACGACATCTTCTGTCGCGCGGCCAGGCGCCGATTCATGACCGTCGAGAAGATCCTGCCCACGGAAGACATGGCGAGGGAAGGCCCGCTACAGACACGCATCATCAACCGCACCCTCGTCGATGGTGTCATCGAAGCGCCCGGCGGTGCACATTTCACGGAATGCCCGCCGGACTACGGGCGCGACGAAGCCTTCCAGAAGGCCTACGCCGCGACGGCGAAGGATCCCGACGCCTGGCTCGAATTCAAGAAGACCTATCTCGATCTCGAGAACGAGGCCGAGTACCAGAAGGCGGTGCGAAACCGATGACTGATCCGACGCGAGGTGAGATCTGCGCGGTCGCGGCCGCGGAAGCCTTCCGCGGCGATGGCGAGATCCTGGCGAGCTGTTTCGGCACGGCGCCCGCGATCGGTGCACGGCTGGCCAAGGCGACCTTCGAACCCGACCTGCTGATGACCGACGGGATCTGCACGGTGGTCGACAATCCCAACCCCGTCTCCGGACCGGGTCACGAGCCGATCGTCGAAGCCTGGCTGCCCTTCCGGACGATCTTCGACCATCTCTGGAACGGCAAACGTCACGTGATCATGGCGGCCAGCCAGATCGATCGCTTCGGCAACCAGAATTTCGCCTGCATCGGCGACCATGCGAAACCGA
>DRKE01000071.1 GCA_011051925.1 Deltaproteobacteria bacterium | reverse complement strand
TTCGTGAGGACACCCGGGACGGTTCCCAGTTCCTCCCGGATCACGCCTTCCAGTTCCTGCTGGGTCTTCGCCGTCCGCCACTCCTCCTGTGGTCGGAGCAGGATGTACATCTCGGCGCTGTTCACGGGGTCGGTATGGGCGCCGACCTCACCGCGTCCGATTCGCGTGACCACGTTCTCGATCTCATGGATCTTCATGAGCCGTCTTTCGACGATCTGGGTCACGCGAGTGCTCTCCGTGAGCGAGATCGAAGGCGCCATCGACAGTCGCAGGACCAGTGTCCCCTCCTGGAGGCGCGGCGTGAACTCCGAGCCGAGTCGGGGAAAGACGAGCGCACCGACCACGAGCAGCGCGGCGCTGACGGCGACGGCGATGCCGCGACGGCGAACGAAGAGATCGACCGCGGGACGATAGAGGCGCAGGAGGGTCCGGACGATCCAGACCTCGTCGTTTCCGTCTGCCTTGCGGTTCCTGGGAGCCCGCATCAGGAGATCCGAGAGTACGGGGGCCAGGAAGAGCGCGAAGACGAGAGATCCCGCCATCGCCAGCGCGACGGTATAGGCGAGGGGGCGGAAGGTCTTCCCCTCGACGCCCTGGAGCGTGAAGAGGGGGAGGAAGACGATGATGATGATGGAGATCGCGAAGGCGATCGGCCGTGCGACTTCGAGCGCCGCGCGGGAGACGATTCGCACCCGGGACTCTCCGGGCGGGGCTTCGCGGAGCATGCGGTCGACGTTCTCGACGACGACGATCGTGCCGTCGACCATCATCCCGATCGCGATGGCGAGGCCCCCCAGCGACATCAGGTTCGCCGAGATTCCGAACTGGCCCATGAAGAGCGTGGCGAAGAGGACGGAGAACGGGATCGAGAGCGCGACGACGATACTCGGCCGGAACCCGCCCATGAAGAAGACGAGCACGAGCGCGACGAGCACGATTCCCTGGATCAAGGCGTCCGTGACCGTCCTGACACAGGCTTCGACCAGGGTCTTCTGTTCGTAGTAGGGAACGAGGCGCAGGCCCTCCGGAAGGATCGCGTTGATCGCCGTGAGTTTCTTCTCGACCTCGCCGATGACCGTCGAAGAATTCGCGCCGAAGAGTTTGATGACCATTCCTGCGACGACTTCTTCGACCCCGTTCCGCGTCTGGACACCGCGACGGATCGCGCCTCCGATCTCGATGTCGGCGACCTCATGGAGGAACACGGGCGTGCCGTCCTCGCTCTTGAGCACGATGTTCTCGAGATCATCGATGTCCGCGGCGAGTCCCACGGACCGGATCACGTATTCCTCGGCGTTCTTCTCCAGGAACTGCGCACCCACATTGAGGTTGTTCTCACGGATGCGTTCGATGACGTCATTCACTGTGATGTCGAATCGAAGCAGGTTCTCCGGATGGATCCGGACCTGGAACTGCTTCTCGTAGCCGCCGATCCCGAGGATCTCGGTCACGCCCGGGACCGTCTGGAGATGGAACTTGACGAGCCAATCCTGGATCGTCCGCAGCTCTTCGAGGGAGTAGCGGCCCGTCGTGTCCTCGATGTAGTAGAAGAGGATCAGACCCATTCCGGTCGAGATCGGTCCCATCGCGGGTTCGCCGAATCCTTCCGGGATCTGCTCCCGGGCTTCCTGGAGGCGCTCGTTCACGACCTGTCGGGCAAAGTAGATGTCCACGCCGTCTTCGAAATAGACGTTGACGACGGAGAGTCCGAAGTTGGAGACCGAGCGGGTCTTCTCGAGGCGCGGAAGGCCATTCATCGCGGTCTCGACGGGATAGGTGACGTACTTCTCGACGTCTTCCGGCGAAAGCCCCTCGGTCTCCGTGAAGATCTGGACGAGGTTCGGCGAGACGTCCGGAAACGCGTCGACGGGGAGACCCAGGTAGCTCCGGAAGCCGGCGATGGCGACGACCAGGCCGAGAACGAGCACGAGAAGCCGACTCGAGAGGGCGAACTGGATGAGGCTCTTCAAGGGACCGTTCTCCTCTAGTGGCTGTGGCCGCCGCTCAGTTCTTCGCGGGCGAGTTCGGATTTCAGGGTGAAACCACCGGAACGGACGTAGCGTTCACCCGCTACGAGCCCGTCCTCGATCTCGACGAGGTCGCCTCCTTCGCGCCCCGTCATCACCGGGCGCGGGACGAATCCGGTTTCGGCCTCGACGAAGATGACGGTCGAGTCGTCGATCTGTTCGAGAGCCGATCGCGGCACGGCGACCGGGACCCGGACGTGGTCGACTTCGACGCGTGCGGTCACGAAGAGGCCGGGCCGCCATCGGCCGTCCGGATTGTCGAGGACGATACGCGCGGTTGCCGTTCGGGTGTCCTCGTCGATGATCGGCGAGATGTAGGAGATCGTTCCCGTCGCGCCCGGCTTGCCGTGGCCAGCTGAAAGCATCACCGTCTGGCCCAGCTTCACGGCATCCAGATGCTTCTGGTAGATGCTGATGTCCACCCAGACCGTGCTGAGATCGGCCACGGTGAAGACCCGTCCCCGCTGCTGGGAGACCGGCTCGCCCCGGGTGATGTGGCGCTCGATGACGATCCCGTCGATCAATGTCTTCAGGGGGTAGGGCGCCAGGCTCTCGCTGCTCTCGATGATCGCCAGGGTTTCACCGGCGCGGACGGTATCCCCGACCTTCTTGCGGACCTCCCTGGCGATTCCCGGGAAACGGGGCGCGATATGCGCGAGACGGTCCTCGTTCGGTCGGATCTCGGCAGGCAGGGTCACGCTTCTCGTCACGAGCCCCGGTCCCGCCACCCCGATCTCGATTCCGAACTCCCGCATGACGCTCTCGTCGAGCGAGACGATGTCCTGCTCGTCATGCGCGTCGCCGCTCGTATGGGATTCGTCGTGCTCCGACGAGCCGGTATCGGCAAGGGAAGCGGTCGTGATGAAGAACGCGGCCGCGAGAATCGCGGCCAGCGCGAGGCTTCTTCGCTCGGGTGTCGTGAACATCGTCTATTCCTCGTTGTCCGGTGTGTCGGTTTCCGTCTCCGACGGGCGAGTGGTCGGGTCGAGAGGCGTGCCCGTCAGGCGTTCGACGTCGGCTGCCGCGCGGTGGAACTGGCCGAGAGCCGAGAGCTCCTGGGCACGGACTTCGAAGAGCGTGCGCTGGGCATCGAGTACATCGACATAGCGGAAGAGTCCGCGCAGATAGCCGTCCCGGACTCCGACATAGGCACGCTCTGCCTGGGGCAGGACCTCCTCCCGAAGCGCCAGCACGGCATCGTGACTCGCACGGAGCCCCTGATAGGCGATCTCGAGACTCCGGGCGGCGCGAACGACGGCCGCTTCTTCCATCGACCCTGCCTTCGATTCGCGGAAGCGCGCCGCGTCGCGGGCTCCCTGGTTCCGGTCGAAGAGGGGAAGGGGAATCGTCAAGCCGAGCACGAGAGCCGAATCGTCGGAGGTTTCGAGTCGTCGGAGCCCACCGGCCAGGGTGATGTCGGGGATCCGTTCCGCATCCTGGAGCTTCACGAAGGCCCTCCGATGGGCTCGCTCGCTCGCCCATCGGGCGACGTCGGGGTTGTTCGCCAGGCGATCCCGAATGGCCGGAAGCTCCGGTGGCTCGTAGATCGCCTCGAGATCGCCGACGGCCCGATCGAACGAAGCATTCCGGGAGCCCCAGAGAGCGGCCAGGTCCGCCCGGCTGGCGGCGAGGCCCGCTTCAGCGCGACGGAGTGCCACCGCCGCGCTCGAGGCATTGACGGCCGCGCGGGTCCGCTCGACGGACGACGCGGCCCCCATGCGAACACGATTCGAAACCGCTTCGAGGGATTCTTCGGCTAGATCACGCAACTCCCGGGCGAGGCGGAGCCGGTACTGGGCTTCGAGGACGTCGATGAATCGCCGGGTGACCGATGTGAATACGTCGAGGCGTTTCACTTCGTAGTCCCAATCGGCGAGATCCCGCTCGAGTTCCGCTACGCGCTGTCGTTTCGCGCGCTTGCCGCCCAGTTGGACGAGTTGCCCGAGCA
>DRKE01000070.1 GCA_011051925.1 Deltaproteobacteria bacterium | reverse complement strand
GCGATCGAACGGGAAGTGACGACGCCGGGCGTCTGGGACATGGACCAGGCCTTCGAGGAGATGAACACGACCTTCCGGGAAGCGCTCGTCTACCCGAACCCGTTCCGCAAGCCGAAGGGGTGATGCCCTGGCCGGGCCGGCCGCCTCCCACGCGACTGCGCCGAGGGTCGGACCGGTCGATCATGCCCGCTGGTCGATCGATCCCGCGCCCGATGGTCCGGCGTCGGAATAGCGATAGACGCCCCATTGTCCCGGGGTTTCGGATACGCTCAGTCGGAGCGACTGGATCTGCGTCCGTCCGAAGCGCTCGGCGATGCGTCTCACGAGTTCACGACCGATCCAACCCGCCAGGTTCTCCGCCGACGTGTTGTTGATCGGCAGGACGAGGATCTCGTCGGTCGGGGCCAGATACCGGCTGTCGCGATAGCGGATCCGGGAATGGCCATCGTCACGCGTCTCGACGACGAGTTCCGGATGCTCTCCGGGAATCAGCCAACGCTCGTCCAACGAATCACAGAGCTCGCGGATGACGGGTTTCACGAGCAGGAAGTCGATGACGAGGCCGCGGTCGGTGAGCTGCCCCTCGATCTCGGCATCGACATGATAGTTGTGGCCGTGGAGCCGTTCCTTCGATCCGTCGGGAAAGATCAGGAAGTGGGCACAGGAGAACTTGAAATACTCCTTGTGCATGTGGATCGCCCAGCGCTCGGTGCCCATCTCGAAATCGATCCTCCTCGCGTCCGCTCCGCTGCCGCGTCCGACCGAGTATGACACGCCGCCCGGGACGAGTCTTGACCACGATCCGATCAGAGCGGATGCTTTCCCGATGACTCCCCCCCCGCGTCCCGGGATTCTCGGCGTCCTCAACGTCTCGCCCGAGTCGATGGTCCGGGAATCGATCGCGACGACGCCCGAAGAGGTCCTGAACCGGGCGACTGCGCTCCTGCGCGCCGGTGCGGATTGGATCGATCTGGGTGCCCGATCGATCACGCCCGATGCCCCGATGATCGACGATGCCAGCGAGCGGGCACGGTTGCTTCCCGCTCTCGAGCTGCTGAAAGGGGCTCGAGCGACGAATCCCGAGGCCGATCCGACGCAAGGCGCAAGACGCGTCTCGATCGACACCTGGAGCCCGGACACGGCGATGGCTGCTCTCGAACACGGTGCGGATGCGGTGAACTTCACGGGCGGGACGGTTCCGGATCCGCTCCTCGACGCCATCGCATCGGTCGATGCGACGCTCTTCCTCACGTTCATGCCCTACGAGAACGCCTATGCAATGCGCGCGGCGGCGCCCGCCGAGACCGGAATCGGCGCGATCCTCGACGATCTGGGGCCGAAGGTCGAAGCCGCACGGCGCGCTGGCATCGGATCGGTCGTGATCGACCCGAATCTCGGCATCATCCACCCTTCGACGGGCGATCACGAAAAAATCCATCGTCAGCTCGAGATCGTGTGGAATCTCGACGCCCTGCGCGAACTCGGCCATCCGATCCTTCTCTATGCCGCTCGGAAACCGGAACGCCTGGCCCGCATCCTGCTCGCCTCGGCCATCCTGCATGCAGGAGCCGACTACGTGCGCACGCATACGCCCGAGATGATCGTCCGGCTCGGCGGTTTCGCTTCGACCGGCAAACCGGAGATGTCGAACGCCTCCGAAGCGGGTCCGACCGGAATGCCTCCGACCGCACTCCGATCGGAATGCAGCTAGGCAAAGGGCCCCTGCGAAAGCCAGCCCACGAGATCCCGCAGCGCGTGGGGATGGATCTCGTGTCCCATCTCGTACTCGCCCCAGGCCGCTTCGATGCCCAGTCCCTGGAGTCGGGCGAGGGCTTCGCGCGCCCTGTCGATCGGAATCATCGGATCGTTCGAACCGTGGATGACCAGGGTGGCCAGGGAAGCCCGCGCGGGATCTTCCTTCAGGCCCGCCAGCACCGCATCGGGCAACCAGCTCGAGAGCGCCACCAGTGCGGCGAACCGCTCCGGCCGCCCGAGCGCGAGGTCATAGGCCATCACGCCCCCCTGACTGAACCCGAGGATCACCAGCCGGTCGGGATCGATCGGGTACCGCTCCAGCGCGTCCTCCAAGAACCCCTCGAGCATCCCCCGCGCCGCGACCAGGGCCGTCGGCTCGATCTCCCCGGCCCCCGAGAGAGGGAACCAGGCATAGGCGCGCTGTCCCGGCGCCGGCTCGATCGTCATCGGTCCCTGTGGACACAGGAAGAGGACTTCCCCGTCCCGGACCAACGGCGCGAGCCCCAGGAGATCATGGGCGCTCGCACCGAATCCGTGCAGCGCCAGGACGGTCGGGAAGGGTCCGTCACCCGCCGGTACGTGGGCGGTATGCAGAAGCTCCATCGATCCCCCATCACCCCCCGGGCCGGGCCCGCGGCGGATTCCGCGACACCCGGCAACGAGGACGGCAGGGAAGGTAGAGGACCGGCGCGACCGTGCTATCCATGCCCCACGAATGACGACCCCCGAACCCGCTCGAGGCGCCGCCCCTCCGTTCGAACGGAGCGACGGCCTCTCCAGGACCCGGAATCGAGAAGCATGACCCACCGACCCAGAAGCCTCTTCCAGAAGGTCTGGGAGGCCCACCGCGTACGCGAGCTGGACTCCGGCCAGACCCAGTTGCTGATCGGAACCCATCTGATCCACGAGGTGACGAGTCCCCAGGCCTTCGCCATGCTGCGCGAACTCGGCCTGCCGGTCCGCTTTCCCGAACGCACCTTCGCGACCGTCGACCACATCATCCCGACCGACGATCAGTCACGCCCGCTCTCGGACGAACTCGCCGAAGCGATGATGAGCGAACTCGAGCGCAACTGCCGGGAATACGGCATCCGGTTCTTCGGCCCCGAAACCGGTGCCCAGGGCATCGTGCACGTGATCGGCCCCGAGCTCGGGCTCACCCAGCCCGGCATGACGATCGCCTGCGGCGACTCGCATACGTCCACCCATGGCGCCTTCGGCGCGATCGCCTTCGGCATCGGCACGAGCCAGGTTCGCGACGTTCTCGCCTCCCAATGCCTCGCCATCGCCCCCCTGAAGGTCCGACGCATCGAAGTGACGGGCGAGCTCCAGCCCGGCGTCTACGCGAAGGACGTGATCCTCGCGATCATCCGGGAACTCGGCGTGAATGGCGGCACGGGCTACGCCTACGAATACGCGGGCCCCGTGATCGACGCCATGTCGATGGAAGAGCGCATGACCGTCTGCAACATGTCGATCGAGGGGGGCGCGCGCTGCGGGTACGTGAACCCGGACGAGAAGACCGTCGAATATCTTCGCGGTCGCCGTTTCGCGCCCGACGACGCTCGTTTCGAGGCCCGCGCGGCGGAGTGGCTCGCGATGGCCAGCGATCCGGACGCGCCCTACGACGACGTCGTCCGGATCGACGGATCCACGATCGAGCCCTCCGTCACCTGGGGCATCCATCCGGGCCACAACCTCGGCATCAGCGAATCGATCCCGACCCCGGCCGAAACCCCCGAGGACGAACGCGCCGGCGTGGAGGAAGCGCTCGAATACATGGACTTCGTGGCGGGCACTTCGATCGCGGGCACACCGATCGATGTCGCCTTCATCGGCTCGTGCACGAACGGCCGGATCTCCGACCTGCGCGAAGCCGCCCGGATCGCCCGGACGGGCCACGTCCGGAAGGGGGTTCGCGCCCTCGTCGTGCCAGGTTCGGCCGCGGTCCAGAAGGAAGCCGAAGCGGAGGGACTGGACGAGATCTTCCGTGCTGCGGGCTTCGAATGGCGGGAACCCGGCTGTTCGATGTGCCTCGCGATGAATCCGGACAAACTGCGGGGCCGCGAAGTCTGCGCGTCCTCGAGCAACCGGAACTTCAAGGGGCGGCAGGGATCGCCATCGGGCCGCACCCTCCTGATGTCCCCCGCGATGGTGGCCGCCGCCGCTCTCGCCGGCGAGGTCGTCGACGTCCGCAAGATCGGCTGAGAAGCGAGGAGAGGAAAGGAAGGAAGGGAACATGAGCAGGCAGGGAGAGGAGCTCGTCCGCATCGACAGCGTGGAGGGAACGGGCTGCGTCGTGCGGGGTGACGACATCGATACGGATCGCATCATCCCGGCGCGCTTCATGAAGGTCGTCACCTTCGACGACATGGGTCGGCACGCCTTCGAGGACGCGCGCAAGGCCGCCAAGGGGAAGCATCCCCTCGATGACGAGCGCTTCTCGAACGCCGAGATCCTGATCGTCGGCCAGAATTTCGGCTGCGGCTCGTCTCGAGAACACGCGCCCCAGGCGCTCATGCGCTTCGGTTTCCGCGCCTTCATCGGCGGGTCCTTCGCCGAGATCTTCGCGGGCAACTGCACGAGTCTGGGGCTGCCCTGCGTGACGCTGGATGAATCCGATCTCACGAAGCTGATGGACGCGGTCGAGCTCGATCCGACCCAGTCGATCCGGATCGACCTCGAAGCACGCACGGTGACTTCCCGGGCCGGCGAGATGCAGGCCGGCATCCCGGACGGCGTCCGGCATCAGCTGCTCGAGGGAACCTGGGACGCGACGCGGGTCCTGCTCGAGGCGGGCGACGCGATCGAACGAACGGCAGCGGCGCTCCCCTATATCGGGTAGGCCGACCGGAATCACGCCCCTCGCCCGCTCGGGGTCGATGAAACGGCCACCAGGACCCGGAGAAGCAGGCACTCCGACCGCCCGAACCTGTTCGAGCACGGGACCCCCTCCCGCACCGGCACGGCACGGCGGCGTGTGCAGAGGTTCCCTAGCCCCCCTGGAAATCGGGATCCCGCTTCTCGACGAAGGCGGTCGTCCCTTCGACCCGATCCTGGGAAGCGAAGACGAGGCCGAAGGCCTGCTGTTCGAGGGCATGGGCGGTCCGCACGTCCGCATCCTGCCCGTCCTGCATGACCCGTTTCGCGATCCGGGTCGCGACGGGACCGCGTGCGGCAACCGCCTCTCCCGCCGCGAGAGCGGCCGGAACGAGCGCCTCGGGTTCGAAGATCCGATTGACGAGACCGATCCGTGAGGCTTCCTCCGCCCCGATCGGCTCCGCCACGAGGACGAGCTCCTTCGCCCAGGCGAGGCCCACCCGCCGAACGAGTCGGCTGGTCCCCCCGAATCCGGGAATCAACCCGAGCTTGGTCTCGGGCTGGCCCAACCGGGCCTTCGTCGAGGCATAGATCCAGTCGCAGGCCAGAGCGAGTTCACAGCCCCCGCCCAGGGCGAATCCGTTCACGGCCGCGATCGTGGGAATCGCGAGGCCCTCGAGGCGGGCGAAGATCCGATGGGCCGAGGCCG
>DRKE01000069.1 GCA_011051925.1 Deltaproteobacteria bacterium | reverse complement strand
GGGTCCGCACGATCCAGCTCGTTTCCGGTGGTGTGGCGCTCCGCAACAGCCCGGTCTCGGGCCTCGGTCGTACCCCTCAGCTCGACCTGATCACGATCCAGGTGCCCGAGCCGGGATCGACGCTGGCGCTCGTGGGTGCGCTCGGTCTGATCGGCGGCCTCTACGGCGTGCGACGCCGGTTCTTCTAGTCGGAGGAACCGGGCAAGGCTCTTTTCCTTGCCGACCGGAAACCCGATCGGGATGGAAACCGGCCGTATCCCTCGTCAAGGGGATGCGGCCGGTTTTTGTCCCGCGCTTCCGGGCCCGGATCGGCAACCCGGATGAGGCCGTCGCCTTCACTCGGTTCATAGCGGCGGAACCGGGACCGAGATCGCGGGGGCCTCGGTTCCCCCGTCGACGTCGAAGATCTTTCCCGTGACCCATCCGCCGGCGGGCGAAGCGAGGTAGAGCGCACAGGCCGCGATGTCCTCGACCGTCCCCGGACGACGCATGGGGGTATTGTTCTCGAATTGCTCGCGGAGTGCATCGTTGGTCAATACGACGTCGAGCGCATCGGTCGCGACGCCCCCCACCGCGATCGCGTTGACCCGGACCTTCGGTGCGATCTCCGCAGCCAGGTTGCGCGTCATCATGTTGAGGGCTGCCTTGCCCGCCGCGTAGGCGACGAAGGCCGTCTGGACCATGTTGCTCGAGCGCGAGGAGATGTTCACGATCGCGCCGCCGCCGGCGGTCTTCACCATTTCCGGGATGCACAGCTTGGAGAGCAGGAAGGCCTGGGTGACATTCATCCGGAGGGCCCGCTCGAAGAAGGCCTCGCTCGTGTCGAGGGCCGCGCGGGGTCCGGTTCCGCCGGCATTGTTCACGAGGAGGTCGAGGCGACCGAATTCCTCGAGAGTGGCGGCGACGAGGCGTTCGAGATCGGGGGTTTCGAGCACGTCGGTCCGGACCGGGAGGGCCCGCCGCCCTCGGGCCCGGACCTCGTTGGCCGTGTCTTCGATGTCGGCTTCGGTCCGGGCGGCACAGACGATGTCCGCCCCCGCCTCGGCAAAGGCGAGCGCGATTCCACGGCCGATCCCCTTGCCTGCGCCGGTGATGATCGCGACCCGGTCGGTCAATCTGAAGCGGTCGAGAATCATGCGGATCTCCTCCTCGTTCTTCCTGAAATGCGTCGGTACTCGACGAGTCCGTCCGGGATGGGGAATCCGTCCACGTGGACCCTCGCTCCGAGCGTAGAGGATGAAAAGGCTGGTGGCTGGTTCGAGGCGGGTCGCACGGGGATCGCACGATTCCCTCGCAACGGGGTCCCACTCTCCACCGCTTCAGGGCCTGCGGCGATCCTCTCGATGGACTACCTGTCCGTCGACCTCGGCTCGGGCGGATTGCCGACGGAGCGGGGCGTCACCATGGAGGTTTCCAATGGCGTACAAGGTGATCGTCTGGGGAACGGGTGCCGTCGGGAAGATGGTGATCGACGAGATTCTCGACAATCCCGAATACGATCTGGTCGGCGTCCTCGTCCACGATCGGGAAAAGGTGGGCCTCGATGCGGGCACGCTCGTCGGACGCGAGCCGATCGGCATTCCCTGTTCCGACGACGTCGGTGCCGTATTGTCTCTCGAAGCGGATGCCGTCGCCTACTTCGGGCCGACCGCCGCTTTCGTGAAACAGAATACCGAGAACCACTGTCGCGCTCTTCGCGCGGGAAAGAACGTCGTTTCGACGGCGATGTCGCCCTGGGTCTATCACAAGGCGCCGAGCGTTCCGGCGGATCATCTGCCGCCGATCGAAGAGGCCTGCCGCGATGGCGGGACGACCTGTTTCACGACGGGAATCGACCCGGGCTTCATGAACGACATCGTCCCTGCCCTGATGTCCGGCGTGTGCGGTCGGATCGACAGCCTCCGCATCCAGGAGATCATCGACTATGCGACCTACGAGGGCGAAGCCTTCGAGCCCATGGCCCTCGCGGCTCCGATGGACCGGAGGGGCATGCTCGAGATCCCCGAGGTCCTGATCTACGCGTGGGGCCCCACGATCTTCTATCTCGCGGACCAGCTCGGCGTGGATCTCGACAAGGTCGATACGGTCTACGAAAAATGGCCGACACCGGAACCCGTCGAATCCGCACAGGGCCTCGTCGAAGCGGGTCATTGCGCGGCCGTTCGTTTCGAGATCCGGGGCTGGGTGAAGGGGCGGCCGGCCATCGTGATCGAACACGTGAATCGGATCACGGCCGCTTCGGCGCCCGATTGGCCGCGCGCGAAGATCGACGACGAAGACTGCTATCGGCTGATCATCAAGGGCAGTCCCGATATCGTGCAGGAGACGATCTTCCGGGGCACGAAGGGCGAAACGCCGGCCGTTGCCGGTTGCCGGGCGACGGGGATGCGCGCCATCCACGCGATTCCCGCGGTCGTGGCGGCCCCTCCCGGGGTCGTGAGCGCCGATGCGCTTCCGATCGGTCCGGGCCGGGGGACGATGCGATGATCGAGCTCGAAGAACTCGCCGCGCGGGTGGCGCGTCTCCAGGACATCGAAGACATCAAGTCGCTCAAGTACCGTTATTTCCGGGCGATGACCTTCTCGGATCATGACCTTCTGGAGTCGACGTTGACCGAAGATGTCGTCACGTCCTATTCCGATGGCGAATACGTCTTCGAGGATCGCGAGAAGCTGCTTCGCTTCCTGATCGAATCCCACGATCCCGATGGCCGGATCATCGCCTGGTGGATGGCGGGGATGCCCGAGATCACGCTCGAAAGCCCGACCGAAGCCACGGGAATCTGGGCGATGTATCACGCCTACCACGATCACGGGCATGGATTCGTCGACGAGATGTTCGTCTACTACGACGACGTCTATCGAAAAGAAGACGGAGTCTGGAAGATCGC
>DRKE01000068.1 GCA_011051925.1 Deltaproteobacteria bacterium | reverse complement strand
TCCGGTTGATCCGAACGATGTCTGCTGCGGGATGCAGGGGACGGAGGATAGCGCGCCTCGGGAATCGGGCCGATGGGCCCGTCCGGGGCCCGCTCACGCACCAGGCGATCGGGTTTCGGGAAATCCAGACGATTCTCCCGAAATCCGATCGCCCGCGACGTCGGGTGGGCCAGGTCACCCGGAAGTGTCCGGGTCGCCTGGCCCGACCCGACCTCAGTCGAGCAGCGAACTGCCGAGTTCCGAGAGCGATTTCCGGAATTCTCCGAAGCGCTTCTTCCAGCTCGAACCCGACTTCGATTCGAGCGTCGACTCGAGTTTCTCGAGGCGCTTCACCAGGCCGGGATAGGTCTTCTTCGCCTTTCCGTACCCGAGCAGGTCGGCACGCTTCAACTGTTCGCGAGCCGCCGCGAGCAGCTCGGCCGGGGTCGCCTCGGCGGCCGGCTTCATGCCCTTCGCGTCCGCGGGTTTCACGACCGGGGGCGCATCGAGCTTCGTTGCCGCGACTTCGAGGAGCAGTTCGGCACGCAGCACGGGCAGGGGAATGACCTCCTTTTCGACGACCAGCGTCGCGAGCGTGGCCTGCAGGGCCGCCGCGGCTTCATCGAGCTTGCCCGCATCGACGAGAGGCGCGACCAGGCTCAACGCGGCCGGAAAGGCCGCCAATGGCAGCATCGTCGTTTCGATGACGATCTCGCTGGCGAGGGGGGCGAGCAGTCCGCGCGCCACCTGGACCCGTCCGTCGTCGAGGGCTTCCTCGGCGTCCTCGAGGATCGCTTTGATGTCCTCATTGGTGCCGAGCACGTCGGTCTTCATCATCCGGACCGCGATCGGGAGTGCCGATGCCTCGGGATGTCGAGCGACGAGCAGGTCGAGCTTTCCCGTGGCGATCTCGAGCTGTTCGAGGGCCTGCTTCGAATCCTCCTGTGCAATCGCGGCGACGGCCTTGTAGGTCGCGTCGAGTGCGGCGACGGCGTCCGCGATGATTCTGGCCTGTCGCTCCTCGAGGGCCTGCGTCTGGCTCTCCGTGGTTTCGGGTGGTGTGATCCTTGGCGTTTCCGGGTCTTTGGCTGCCGCGCCGAACGGGGCGGCGAGTAGAGCGAACGCGAGCACGCCCGCGGCGCTCCGTCGTCCGATTTGTTGAAGGTCCATTGGGAAATCCCCTCTTGATTGATCCAGGTTCGATGTCGATGGTGCAATCGCCGCGCCTTACGACGACGAGGCGTAGTTATGCGCGCCCATCGGGGCGTCAACCGGGAAGCGGGTTCATTACGTCGAGTTCATGTTTCCGGGATCCGGCGGCCTCGGCGACTGAAGGGGCGAGAGGGGCGGAATCGCCTATCCTGATCCCATGACGGCAGCCCTTCTCGACGACTATGAAGCGAGTTCCTTCGAGCACGACGGCCTGCGGCGCCCGCTCTACCTGCGCGGCTCCGGGCCCGCCATCGTCCTGATGCACGAGATTCCCGGGATCTATCCGCCCGTGATCGAATTCGCGGATCGACTGGTCTCCGCGGGCTATCGCGTCTACATGCCGGAACTGCTCGGCCAGGCCGGGCGTCCCTTCTCGAATGCCTATGTTCTCCAGTCGATGGCGCGTGCCTGCATCGCCCGGGAGTTCCACGTCCTGGCCTCGCGCCACTCGAGCCCGATCACGGATTGGCTGCGTGCCCTGTCCCGGAAGGCCCATGAGGAGTGTGGCGGCCCGGGTGTCGGTTGTATCGGCATGTGCCTCACGGGCAATTTCGGACTCGCATTGATGGTCGATGAGCAGGTCATGGCACCGGTCCTGTCCCAGCCTTCCCTTCCCTTTCCGTTCGGGAAGGACCGGAAGCGGGCGCTGCATGTGACCGATGCCGATCTCGAAGTGATCCGGAAGCGGGCGACGACGGGGGGCTGCCGCGTCCTCGGGCTGCGATTCACGGAGGATCCGCTCTGTCCGCCGGAACGTTTCGACCGGTTGCGGGAGGAGCTGGGCGAAGGCTTCGAGGCGATCGAGATCGATTCCTCGAAGGGCAATCCCCATGGCATTCCCCGGACGGCCCATAGCGTCCTGACGAAGGACCTCGTCGACGAGGAAGGCCATCCGACGCGTGCCGCGCTGGATCGGGTGATGGGTTTCTTTGCCGAGCGCTTGAAGACGGCCTGAGGGCGACGCATCGACGTCCCGTCGGAATCCGGCCGGGGTCGGCCGGGGCGCGGCGGGCGACCCCGGCCGGGAACCGGGATCTTCGCCCGGATCAGCTCGCCGTGTCGGTCACGAACCGATCGTAGATCGCGCGGACCGTTCGCTCGAAATCCGCGTTCTCGACTCCGACGATGATGTTCAGCTCGCTCGATCCCTGATCGATCATGCGGATGTTGATGCCCGCCTCGGCGAGGGCACTGAAGAGCCGGGCCGCCGTGCCGGGGACGTGACTCATGCCCCGACCCACGGTCGCGATGAGGGCGATTCCCCGATGGATCTCGATCGAATCGGGCTGGCATTCCGCTTCGATCCCGGCCGTGAGGGACTCGAGACGATCGTCGAGGCCATCGGTCTTGAGGACGATCGACAGGGTGTCGATCCCGCTCGGGATGTGCTCCCAGCTGATTCCGTGGCGCTCGAGGACGCCGAGCACCCGGCGGCCGAAGCCGATCTCGGCATTCATCAGGGTCTTTTCGAGGGCGATGATCGTGAAGTCCTTGCGGCCCGCGATGCCCGTGATCCGGCCGGTGGGGGGGGCGTCCTCGGCGCCGCGCCGGATCAGCGTGCCCGGCGCATCGGGATCGTTGGTGTTCCGGATGTGGACGGGGATGCCCGCTTCGCGGACGGGAAAGATCGCTTCGTCGTGGAGTACGGTCGCGCCCATGTAGGCGAGTTCGCGAAGCTCGCGATAGGTCAGGACGGCGATCGTGTCGGGCGCATCGACGATGCGTGGATCGGCCATCAGCAATCCGGAAACGTCCGTCCAGTTTTCGTAGAGGTCGGCGTCGACACCCCGGGCGATGATGGCGCCAGACACGTCGCTTCCGCCTCGCGACAGGGTCGAGATCCCTCCGTCCGGTCGCGCACCGTAGAACCCGGGAATGACGGCCGCTTCCACGTCGGCCAGACGGGACGAGACCCGCATCTGGGTCTCCTCGGCGAGGAAGCGCCCCTCGGCATCGAAGCAGACCAGTTCGGCCGCGTCGATGAAGGGGCGATCCAGGAAGCTCGCGATCAACAGGGCGGAGAGGTACTCCCCACGGCTGGCCGCGTATTCCGCTCCGGCGCCCGCAGCGATGCGATCGTGGACCTCGGCGAGCGCGGCTTCGAGGTCGAAGTCGAGACCCAGATCGTCCGCGATCTGACGGTATCGGAGAGCGATCCGATCGAAGATCGGGTCGATCGCGTCACCACGGATCGCTGCTTCGTGGGCCCGGTAGAGGAGGTCGGTGACCTTGTCGTCGTCGGGGGCGCGTCGGCCGGGGGCCGAGGGCACGATGAACCGGCGTTCTTCGCATTCGTCGATGATCGCCCGGACCTTCCTCAGCTGATTGGCATCGGCCACACTGCTGCCGCCGAACTTGCAGATCCGAACGCCCATTTCCACGGGTCCTTTTCTGGTTTCCTTCTGCTTTCTGCTTTCTGCTTTCTTCGTTCCGGCCTTCCTTCCGGCCCGATCCCGCGTCCGACTCGTGTCTCTCCACTCCGGAAGCTCGCGAGGTGTTCCGGAGGGCTCCGAGGCAGAAGCCGATTCGTCGCGAAAAGCGGCGGCGCAGTGTAGTCGGCCGTCCGGTCCGGGGAAAGCGCCGCACCTCACGAGGGGCAGGGGATCTTCGATAGACTCGCCATTCCATGACTTCTCCGGATTCGCGGGATGCAAGGGGCATGCGCCTCGACGCCTATCTGGCCCGGGCGGGACTCGCCTCGCGCCGGCAGGCGCGGGACCTGATCCGACGGGGACGGGTCCGCGTCGACGGCGAGGTCTGCCGGGATGCGGCCCGTCGGATCGTGTCCGAGACCGTCAGGCTGGACGGGCGCGCGGTCGGATCACCGGCCCTGATCGAGGACTTCATCCTCCACAAGCCCGAAGGTTTCGCCTGCAGCCGCGACGAGCGCGAAGCCCCTCTGGTCTTCGATCTATTGGACGAACGCCTTCGCCGTCGGGAATGGTTGATCGCGGGGCGTCTCGATCGGGCGACTTCGGGTCTTCTCGTCCTGACGAGGGACGGGGAACTGGTCCACCGACTCACTCATCCGGCTCGGAAGGTTCCCAAGCGCTATCGGATCGGCTTCGAGGGCGAGCTCGCGCCCGATGCCGTGGATCGCTGTCGGGCGGGTCTGTTGCTCCAGGGAGAGGACCGGCCGACCCGGCCGGCGGAACTGGTGATCCAGGGGCCGGGCAGGGCGACCCTCGTGCTTCGCGAGGGTCGGACGCATCAGGTCCGACGCATGATCCGGGCGCTCGGGGCCGAAGTCGTTTCGCTTCAGCGGGATCGGATCGGGGCGTTCGTCCTGCCTCCGGATCTCGCTCCCGGGGATCTGCGCCCCCTCGATCGGGCCGAGCGCGCCCTTCTCTTGAGCGACAACAGTTTGTAGCCCCGAGCCGCGCGAAGGGTCTCGAGCTCCCCGATCTCCGAAAGCGGGCGTTCATACGGGAGCGTGCGATTCGCGACGAGAAGGGCGCGTGCCCCGGGCTTGATCCACGACTCGAGCGATGCGAAAAGCGCGAGCGCGGGTCCGAGGTCGACGTCCATTCCCCGCCGATGGAAGGGCGGGTTCACGAGGGCGAGCCCGAACCGCGAGTCGGGCGGGGGTTCGCGCGCGTCCCACCAGACGACGCGGCAGCGCTCGCCCAGGCCGAGTCGCTCGATGTTCGCGCGGGCGCATTCGACCGCACGGGCGTCGGCATCCGCGAGCAGGACCTGGGACTCGGGCCAGAGGAGGGCTGCGGCGATGCCGAGGACCCCCGTGCCGCATCCGAGATCGACGATGCGTGCGGGGGGCTTGTGTCCGACATGGCCCGGAAGGGCCTCCAGCAGGAACTGGCTGCCCGCGTCGAGCTTGCGGGCACTGAAGACCCCCGGTCGGGTCTCGAGCTCGAACTCGAAAGGATCGCCATGGATCGGATCGAGCGCGGTCGCGAAGGTCCGGTTCCCTTCTTCCTCGAGCGTCGGAGCGGGCCCGGCATCCTTCACGAACCGCACGACCCGGGCCCGGGCGCGATTGCTGACGATGACGGGGGATTGTCCGAGCTGGGCGGCCAGCCGTTTCACGGCGGAGACGATGCCCAGCGTGTTGGGTCCGGCGAAGAGGAGCTGTCCGCCCGGACGGAGGATCCGCCAGGCCTCGCGCAGGTCCTCGAAGCTGGCAGCCCGACTCTTCTGGAGATGGACCACGACCTGATCGAATTCCGTGTCGGGAATCTCGTGTGCCGACGGAACGACCTCGAGGCCTGCGGCTTCGGCGGCGAGGAAACGATCCCGCCAGGGCTGGACGACCGTGCCGCCGTGTGCCGCGACGGCGAGGTCGGATTGGAATTCGCAGACGGCTCCTTCGCGGAGCACGCCGGGGTCGAGGGGAAGGGCTTCGGGTCTGCGGTCGCGTCGGGTCGCCACGGGGGCAACATAGTCCAGTCCCGGCAAGGGCGACCCCTCCGCGCTCCGCTCCCCCTTCTTCGCGGGCCTCCTCCTGAATGCGGGCTAGACTTTTCCGGGCCTGTATTCCGCAGGTCTCCCGCCGTGAGCACGGAGCGAACCGAATGCGATTTTCCTTCGCCGAGTCGATGTGTGACCCGGATCAATACATCCCCCTCGCCCTGGCCGTCGAGCGTTGCGGCTACACCTCCTTCACGATTCCGGACAGCATCTGCTACCCGGAAACGTCCGACAGCAAATACCCCTACACCCCGGACGGCCATCGCGAGTTCCTCGACGGTCGGCCCTTCATCGATCCCTTCGTCCTGATCGCGACCCTCGG
>DRKE01000067.1 GCA_011051925.1 Deltaproteobacteria bacterium | reverse complement strand
CGGCGGGATTCGCGAGTCGGGAGGGATCGAAGGGCCGGGGTGCCTTGCCGCGGGTCACCCGCCGCATCGTCTCGATCGCCTCGTCCGGAATACCGAGAGAGGCACCCACGCCACAGAGCACGAGACCGGCGACGTTCCGCTCCGGCGTCCGGGCCCATTCGAGGGCGACCAGCGCCCCCATCCCGTGACCCACGAGGATCGGTCGTTCCGCGCGACACCAGTCGCTGATCCAGCCGGCCATTTCCGCCATCGCCTCGATCGAGGGGAGCGAATCGAGGCTTCCCGAGCGTCCATGGCCGGGCAGGTCGAATGCCAGGGCCCAGGCGCGACGGCCGAGCGTGCTCAGGAGATCGTTGAAGACGGAGCTCTGGAGACCGGCGTCGTGCAGACAGACGATGGGGGGACCGTCGCCTCGGGGCGGCGGCTCCTCGGGAAGCGTCGTGATCCCGGTATGCCGGACGAGCAGGGGGAGCGGGCCGCGATGAACGTATTTCTCGGGCATGTCGTCAGCGCTCCTCGAAGTGCGTGATGCGTGATGGATGGATGAAAGAAGATCGATTCGACAGAAAACAGAAAAAAGAGGATAGGAAACGAATTCGGAGGATGTGCGGATGACACCCCCACGGCGTCGCCGGTCCTTTCCACCGGTCTTCCAGTGTCGCGCGAAGAGTTGCACATCGAGTGAGGGGAACCTGCCGCTGTGTTGCAGATCACGGAGGGGATTCGCCCGTCAGGCGAGAATCGCGGAATCAGCGTTCCTGTCAATGTCTGGAGAAGATCCCGTCGTGGCCTGCACCGACTGCTAGAATGGACGTGTCGGGCTCGGACGCGCCGGCCGGTGCAGCAGGGAAAGCGCCGGGAGCGAAGCGGGAAGAGCGGGAATCCGGAAGCAGCAGAAGCCGGAAGCAGCAAGGGAAGCAAGGACGGGAAGAGAGAAGGTCGCCGTTTGATGGATCGCAGATCGACCGTTTCGAAGGGTTTGTCGGGATTCGCGCTGTTCCTGATCGTCGCATCGCTGCTGTCCATCGGCCCGGCGCCGGCGCGGGCCCAGACGCTCTCGATCGCCGAGGCCGAGGCGCTCGTGCGGGCTCGCTATTTCGAAGGGCTGCCCGAGGCCGAGGCGGCCCGGATCGGTCCCGAAGGCGCGGCCCGGCTGGTCGAGATGCTCGCCGATCCCGAAGAGAAGCCGAACCATGCCCAGATCCTGCTCGCCCTCGGACTCTGCGGGGCCCCGGATGCCCTCCTCGCGATCCGCCAGTGGCGGGCGCGAGCGCCGCAGGCCGGCGAGATCGATCGGGATGCCTTCCGCGCCTGGCAGGCGCTGCCCTATGCCCTGGGCCATCTCGCCCGCTTCGACCGGCGGGCGCTCGTCGACCTCGAAGCGTTGATGAACGAGCCCGCGCCGGACTGGACCTTCCTGCATCACGGGGGGGCGCGGCTGCTTCGCGAGAATCGGCGCGCGGTGGCGACGGCGCTCGAGATGACGGGCCTTCCCGAAGCGCGTCGGGTGCTCGACCGCGCCGTCGGGCCGGGGGCCGTGGCGAGTGATCCCGAGCTGGCTGCCCATGTCCGGAGTCTGCGCGCGCTTCCCGTCGAGCGGGCGGGAGCGGTCGGGCGATGAGGTTCCGGGTCGGGAACGCGTGCTGCGCGCGCGGGCGGCTGTTTTCGCCGGGTTCGTTCCTCCTGCTTCTTCTCGGCTTCGTGGCGTCCCTTGGCCTTGCCCCGACGCGGGCGAAGGCCGGCCCCGCCGTCGATCTGCACGATCTCCACTGGTTCGTCCACGTCGACCTGGTCGATCCCGGCGCCGGACGGGATCTCGCCTACTGGCAGGGCGTGATCGATGCGGCCGTGGCCAGTGGAAACGGGTTGCTCGAGGGTGGGCAGGGTCCCTTCGACCAGCCCTGTTGCACGCGGCTCGGCCGTTCGGTCGCGGTCAGCACCTTCGGAACACCGGGCGACGGCTTCGACATGATCGATTCGTCGGCGAAGCAGAATGCGATGTCGGGGTTTGGCGGTCCGGGCTCGAACGCGTTCCTGGTCGACAGCATCACCTGGTGTGGCGGCTCGGCGCCGGGCGCGATCGGCTGCGCGATCCGGCCGGGCTGCGACGCCAACGGCAACGATGATCCCGATCTATGGATGGCGGTCACGGTCGACTCCTTCAATCAGGGGACGCTCGCCTCGGTCATCGTCCATGAGCGGGGCCATAATGCCTGTCTGGGGCACGTATCGACGGCCGAATGCCAGATCATGCAGGGAACGGTCTTCACGCCCGGGCTGGCGGGATGTCTCGACGCGAGCGAATGCAGCAACTATCAGGCGGCCCGGACGACGACGGCGAGCGGGCTCGAATGCAGCTGTCACGACAACGCGGGGGGCGGCGCGCTGCTCGCGGATGGAACGATCTGTCCGGAGGGGGTCGACGGAATCTGCTCGGGCGGCCTTTGTGGCTCCTTTTCCGGGGATGCCGGGGTCCATCTGATCGCGGCGGCGGATCCGGCGTCGGCCCTCGGCGGGCCGCCGGAGTTCGCCGTCCAGATCTCTGCGTTGAAGGGCGAGTGGACGACCCTCGCGCAATTCTCCCCGGCCGCGGAGGATGTCCGGGGGATGGCCTTCGCGACCGACTCGGAGACGCTCTTCGGGGTCGTCCCGACCGTGGGCGACGATTCGATCGTGACGATCGATCCCGTCGCGGGCACGATCCTCTCGGTCGTTGGGACGATCGCCAACGGGACGCGGGAGATCGTTTCGATGGCCTACGATCCGGGCGCGAGTCCGGATCCGGCGGACGATCGGCTGCTGGTTCTCGAGGTGGGCGGGGCCTTCGGCGAGGTCCGCTCGATCGATCCCGCCACGCCGTCGAGCACGACCCTGCTGGGATCGATCGTCTGGAGCAGCCCGGAGGCGTTTACCGGCCTCGCCTACGACAGTCTCCATGGGAAGCTCTTCGCGGCGACGCCCTTCGGTCCCGATGGCCTCTACGAGATCGATCTGTCGACCTGTCCGCCATCGCCCTGCAGTTCGGCCCAGGTGCCCGGGGCGGGGCTCTTTCGCGAGGACGCGAGCCTCGCCTGGTCCCCGGTCTCGGGGATGCTCTACCTGGCCGGGACGGCCTTCGGAGGCCAGCGCAGTTTCTACAACGTGATCGATCCCGTGACGGGGACGAGTGTCGAGACGCTCAGCCTCGACGTATTCACGCCGGCAGGACTCGCGGCGGTTCCCGAGCCCGGGATCGGAGCGGGGCTGGGACTGGGCATTCTCTGGCTGGGGGGTGCGGCACGTCGGCGCTCTCGCCGGTCATTTCCGGAGCCGGCGTGACGGAATCCACGTCGGCGCCATTGAGGGGTTGGAGGACACGACATGATCATGAAACGAATGGGCGGGATCGCGATCACGATGGGATTGGGGCTCGGCGTCGCCGTGGCCGGATGCAGCGACGAACACGAATCAGCGAGTGACGCCCTCGAGCGGGCGACGGGCAGCGTGAGCGCGGGTCTATCGGATGCCGTCGATCGCATGGGTGAAAGCGCCGGAGAGGTCGCGGCCAGGGCAGGGCAACTGGCCGACGATGCGACGGGTCTGGCCGCGGACGCGATCGACGAGGCGAAGGAGACGGCGAAGAAGGCGGGCGAGGCCGTGACCGACGCGGGCGCGAGCGCGATGGAGACGGCGCGGGATGCGGGGAACGCGGCCGCGGAGACGGCGGGTGATGCCGCGGCGGCCGTGGGAGACGCGGCCGGAAATGCCGTCGACTCCGCTGCGGGGGCGATGGACAGCGCGAAGGCGTCGGCCGCCGATGCCGCCGACAGCGCGATGGATTCCGCCGCGGGCGCGATGGACAGCGCGACCGGAGCGGCGTCCGACGCCGCGGATTCCGCCACGGACGCGGCCAACGCGGCCGCGGGCGATCTCGATGCCGCCAAGAAGGATCTCAGCGGCGGCTGGGCGAACTGACGCCGATCCGTCCCGGCCGGCGGCCGATCGAGCCGACCGGGACGGCCGCCCTGCCCGCGGCTGAGGGGCCCGCATCTGTTTGCGCTGAGGCCGGAGCGGATGGGGGCACGGTGCTCGGACAGGTTCCGGCGCGCGAACGACGGGACTTCGTTCGCGCGGGGAGCGCGCCTTCACAACTGCGCGCCGCACCCCCATCCGCTCCGGTCCCGAACGGGGTCCCTGGTCCGCTTCAATCGGGAGGCGGGGCGGTTCCGGTCGCGCCGGCCTCCGGCGACCCGAGCGTCCCGACGCGGGGGCCTGCCGTAACGGCGGGCGGATCGACGCGGACGGCGCCCGGCGAGATCCGGTCGAGCCACTGAAGCGACCAGAGAAGCAGCAGGACCATCACGGCCAGCGCTGCGCCCGCGGCCGCATTCCAGACGATGCGCTCGACCAGGAGCTCGCCTCGGGTTCTCACTCGGATTCTTTCCGGCATCGTCCGGCCCTCTTCTCCTTCCTCGTTTCCTGCTCTCTTCTCCATCCGCACTCGCATCCGCATCCGCGGACGGCCGTCGCGCGCGACGCGCCCGCTTTTCGTGCATGACTCGTGCGTGATCGGGCCCCGAACGACGAGAACCCCTCCGGCCGGGTGGCGGGAGGGGTTCTCGTCGTCGAGACCTCGATCTGATCGGCGCTCTACACGCTCGCTGCTCCGGTCCCGGAGTCTCCCTCCCCTGTCTTCGGCCCGATCGAAGTCCCGATCGCGAGATCGGCCGACCGCTTTCGCGTCCCGCAGCCGATCGGATCGACGAACGTCCAGCGATGGGCATGCGTCGTGGGGGACGTCGTGGTCGGCGTGACGGCCATGGCGCGGACGGCGCACGCGGCCCCGTTCGCCGACGGGTCGGCGGAGCGGAGCGCGTTCGGTCGCTGTGTCGGGTTCATGCCGGTCATGGGGAGGTTTCCCTGATTCGTTGTGGGCTTTGTATCGGCGATCGGCTCGAAAGTCAAAGGCCTTTTCCGTTCTTTTCCGCCCTCAGCGGGAATCTTCCGGTGCCGGCCGGATCGGCACTTCCGTCACGGCGATCCGACCGCTCATGCAGACGTCGATGTCGTGTCCGGCGAGTCGCGGGCGGCTATGGAAGTCGCTGATCCAATGGAGATGGCCGTCCCGCTCTTCGTACTCGAAGGCGTGGGGGCTCGGATCGAGGGGGCAGAAGACGAGGTCGGGGTCCGACGATTCGTCGGCGGGATGGGGGAGATTGACGTTCCAGAAGGTGCCCGGACGCGGGGGCTGGGAGAAGAGGACCTCGAGGACGGGTAGCGCGCGTTCGGCGGTGGCCTTCCAGTCGGGCTGGCGATGCTTGCCCACGTACTGCGAGATCGCGATCGCCGGGAAGCCCAGGATGACGGCCTCGCGCGCGGCGGCCGCCGTTCCCGAGATGTAGAGATCCATGCCGAGGTTCGCGCCATGGTTGATTCCCGAGACCAGCCAGAGATGCGGCGGTCGGGCGGCCTCGCCGAGCTCCCGGCGCGCGAAGGCCGCACGGCTGCCGAGGGCCACGCGGGCGCAATCCGCCGGGGTCCCGTCGAGTCCGTATCGCCCGGGCGCGAGCGCCTCGAGGCGCATCGGCTGCTTCGTCGTGACCGCATGGCCCACGCCGCTTTGCGGGCCGGCGGGCGCGACGACGAGACAGTCGGATCGGCGGGTCAGGATCGAGTGGAGGGTTGCGAGACCCTCGGCGTGGACGCCATCATCGTTCGAAAGGACCATCGCGAGGCGGGGTGATTCGGTCATCGGACTCCGGGGCCGCGCGGGGCCTGCGAGGACGGTGCGACTCGGATGCGCGCCGCCTGCGACTCGGGAAAAAAGAATTCGACGTGATGGGAAAACCCTTCTTTCGCCGAAGGAATGGACGATAGCTTGGTGGTCCAAGGAGACGAGTATTCGGAGATGACCCCCCTGAAGATTTCGACGGAACAGATGATCGCGCTCCACGGCTTCTTCGCGGAAGCGGCGGCAGTCGGTGAGGCCTCGCTGGCCGAGATCAGCGGTGCCGAGACGGAGATCGACGTGCTCGAGATCCGCTGCACGACCCTCGGCGAGTTCGGCGAGCAGGGCCTGCGGCTCTCGGAGGACCTCGTGGCGGGCGTGATCGGTCGCCTCGAAGGCGCCCTCCCGGGCTCGCTCAATCTCGTTCTCGAACCCGAGGACGCGCTCGCCTGGTCCCAGATCGGAAACGATGGCGACCCCCTCGAAGCCTTCGTTTCGCTCGGCAGCGTCTTTCTCGAAGGCCTCGCCGTCGCGTTCTCGGAGGTCCTGGAAGCGGATTCGCAGTTCCATGGCGCGCGGCTGGTCGAGGAGCCCGAACTCGCGATGTTCGTCGCGACCCACGCGCCCTCGGATACCCTGGTCTTCTCGATCCGGCTCCAGATCGACGTGCGCGACGAGGTCTTCTCGGCGATCTCGCATCTGCTGATCGAGCCGAAATACCTGACCCAGCTTCTCTCGGCGCTTTCGGCGGCGGTCCATTAGGCGCGAACCGGGCGACGGGCGTTTCAGCTGCTTCCTCGAGGCCGGCGCGGGACGGTTTTCGTGGATGGCTCGACGCTCAGAGTGCGGCCGTCTGGGGTGGGCGGGGGGTGGGGCTGTTGACCGGGCGCCGTGCGAGGGCGGCGGTTGCGTCTGCGCTTGATTCCACGAAAACCGCCCCGCACCGGCCTCTTCTGGCGAGCTCGGCGAACGGCGGCGGGATTCCGGTCTGGATGGGGCGCGGATGCGGCGGATGCGAGCGCAGCGCGGGTTTCTCGCGTGGGCGGATGCTGGAGCGCGCTCGTGCGCAGTCGATGGGCCCCGACGCCGAGCGACCGTTTCGCGTGCACGTCCCCCCGCGCCCTTCCCAGCCCCGCGCGGCGCTCTCGTCTTGAACGGGGACTCCCGTTCCGACGCCCTCGGCCCGCCCTCGGCTGAAGAGTCCGGTGCGGCGTGGTCGGCGTGAAATCAAGCGCAGTCCCAGCCGTTGTTCTGCCACGCCCGTCGTTCGAAAGACGGGCCTCCATCCCTCCTCCTCCGGTCGCCCTGTGAGGGACGAGCCATTCACGCCGACCACGCCGTGCCGGACTCGCGCTCCGATCGAGCCCACGAGTCCGTCTGCCCGATCGACACGACTGTCCGCCGGAAGCTACGCTCCGCCCATGGCGATTCTTCTCATTCGACATGGCGAGACCGAAGGCAACCGCAACCGCATCATCCAGGTTCCGGAAACCCCCCTTTCGGATCGGGGCCTCGAACAGGCCAGCCGCCTCGGGCGCCGGCTCGCGTCGGCCGGCGTGAGCGAGATCTGGACGAGCCATCTCGCCCGCGCCCGGATGACGGCCGAGGCCGTCCTCCGGACGACCGGCGCGGCGCTTCGCGAGGAGCCCGATCTCGAAGAGCGCAACTTCGGGGCGATCCGCGGAACGGCCTACGCGGATCTCGGCTTCGATCCCTTCATGCCGGGCTATGCGCCGCCCGAGGGCGAGACCTGGGAGGCGTTCAACGACCGCGTCGATCGGACCTGGGAACGGATCGAGCGCCATTGGTTCGACCATTTCCGGAAGGCCGGGGAGGGGCGGCATCTCGCGATCGTGAGCCACGGGCTCTTCCTGCGCTCCTTGATGGAACGCCGGCTGCTGAGCGACGAACAGCTCGAGACCCATGGCGACGGGAAACGCCAGATCACGATCGCGAATACGGCGCTTTCGGTCGTCGCGCCCGTCGGCGACGCCGGACTTCGGGTCGAACTGATCGCCTGCACGGCCCATCTCGACGACGAGACGGCCAACGACGCGGACTCGATCGT
>DRKE01000066.1 GCA_011051925.1 Deltaproteobacteria bacterium | reverse complement strand
CGGGAGCGTCCCTCGATCGAAATCGCGCTCGCTGAGCTGGTAGATGCCACCGCGGACCGGGTCGTGCTCCGAACAGGACACGATCCAGATGCTGTCATCGACGGGTGAAGAGGTCACTCCGTTGACGAAGCCGGGCACCTCGATTCGGGCCACGTTGCGAGCCGCTGATTCGTCGTCCCGAGCCGCGAGTGCGTCCAGGGCATCGTGAGGAATCCGGTATACGGCGGAGTCGACGGGGGGGGGAAGGGTGTCGACCGGATTGCTATTGGGAATGTCGCCGACATAGAGGTTTCCCTTCGCGTCGACCGCGAGCCCATTCGGTTGGTCGAGCGCGTTGAACCGGTTCGCGATCGCCGAGCCATCCCAGAGTGGTATTTCTCCGCGTACTTCTCCGGTTTCGGGATCGAAGGCGAGCGCGCGCGGCCGGATCAGATCGACGTTCGTCAACAGTTCCCGGGAGGCGGGGTGACAGATCGGTCTTCCTCCTTCCGCGACGAAGGCCGTGCCCGTCGGGAAGCGACGAGTCGCCTTTCGAAGGATGTCGATTCCCAGTGTCGCGGTGAGGCCCGTCACGAGCTGCCGTTCCACGAGTTCGATCGACCCCGACGGATCGATGCGTGCGCGACTGATGAAGGCATTCCCCTGCAGATAGACGATCCCGTTGCCGCCTCGATAGCCGGGGATTCCCATCGTGAGAGCACAGTTCCCGAAAACGAAGGTCTCGTCATCGATCGTGAGTTCGGCGCTCTCGGGATTGGTGCACCCGTCGATTCTGCCCATCAGTCTCGCTTGGAAAGGCTCGATGCCTGCCATGGTCGTTCTCCTTCGAGGACCGACCGGTTCGATAGGTCGGACGATTGATCAGTCGTTCGTTGCCGCGGCATGGATGGGCCGGCCTCGTTGCCTGCCACCAGGCAGACAAGGAGGCCAGTGCCTGTTACTGTCTGGTATACCCGACGCGTCGCGACAGCGATGGGGGTGTGGGCCGGGAGAAATCGGGGAATGGCGGCAGGCAAGGCTTCGGGGAAACCCAGAAAGGCGCGTGGGAAGCGACCGTCCGATCCGAAGGATTCGAAAAAGAAAGCGCGCCCCAACGTTCGGAACGGCGGCGGGCCCAAGCTGGCCGAGCTGGTGGCGGATCGAATCGCGGACCAGATCATGGGTCTCGGTTGGCCGGTGGGCGAGGTTCTGGGGTCCGAGACGGCACTGGTAGAAGAACACGGGGTGAGCCGATCGGTTTTTCGTGAAGCCATCCGGTTGCTGGAGGCCGATGGCGTCGTGATGACCCGTCGTGGTCCGGGCGGTGGGTTGATCGTGACCGAGCCGAACGCACGATCGATCACGAGGAACGTCGAACTCCTCCTGAACTTCCTCTCCGTGACTCCGGAACAGCTTTTCGAGGTGCGTGTCAATCTCGAACTTCTTGCGACGCAGCTTGCTGCGGAGCGGATCGATCGCGACGGGGTACAGAGACTTCGCGATACGCTGGAGATGGAAAAGGGCATTTCGGATAGCGGGAATTCCGACCTGGCTCGGTTCCATATCGTGATCGCGGAGATATCCGGCAATCCCGCACTTCGCTTTTTCAGTGAGGTCATGGAGGAGTTGGCGATCAGGATGGCAAGGCAGGGTCCCGCGAACCTGACCGATAGCTATTTCGACGACTATCATGACGAAAATTGCCGTGTCCATGCTGAAATCGCGGAGGCGATCATTTCCAGAGATGCCTCGTTGGCGCGCCACCTGATGCATTCGCATCTCGAACACGTGACCGATCTCCTCTGCACGGGGGGGAAGGGCCGTGGCAAGGCACGGCGACGCTCACGTTGAGCGGCTTGCGCCGCCCCTCCTCGGAGCCGATCCGGTTCAATCGTGTCCTTCTCCGACATTCCCGCTGGACGATAAAGATAAACTGAGTATACTTAATTGCATCGATTTGGGATGCAGGGCCGATCGGGTTGCTACTCGTCGTGGCCCGCTGGACATCTGCCCGCTCGGAGCGTCGACATGGAACTGGGCTATGGGGAAGAGTTCGAGCTCTATCGTGAGGGCGTTCGGGAATTCCTGTCGAAGAACTGGCCGCCACCCGGAAAGAGTGGAGAAGGGATCGACGATCAGGCGATCCGGGCGTTTCGGCGCAACGCCGTAGAGGCCGGATATCTGTATCGAGCGATCCCTCGACGGTACGGAGGGGCCGGTCGGGAACCGGATCTGCTCGAAGCGCAGATCATCCGGGAGGAGTTCCGGCGAGCGCGAGCGCCGATGGAAATCGGTGGAATCAGCACGCAGATGCTCGTCCCCACCCTGTTGGAGTGTGGCGAGGAATGGCAGAAGGAAAGGTTCGTGCGCCGCACGATCGAAGGCGAGATCATCTGGTGCCAGGGATACAGCGAACCGGGTTCCGGTAGCGATCTCGCTTCCGTCAGGACCCGGGGCGAGCTCGTCGATGGCGAGTGGATCGTCAACGGGCAGAAGATCTGGACCACGCAGGCCGCCGAAGCGGACTACATGTTCGCGTTGGTGAGGACGGAGCCCGATGCACCGAAGCGCGAGGGGATCTCCTACCTGTTGCTCGACATGAAACAACCGGGAATAGAAGTTCGTCCGCTCAGGCAGATTACGGGCGGTACGGAATTCAACGAGGTCTTTCTCGATGATGCCCGAACACCGGCGGATTGGATCGTCGGACAGCGGGGTCAGGGTTGGCAGGTCTCCCGAACGACGCTGAAGCATGAGCGGAACATGGTGGGGAATGCGGAGTCGGCGGAGAAGCTCTTTCGTCAACTCGTTCGGCTCGCTCGCAGCGTCGACCTCGAGGAAGGACCCGCGATCGATCATCCCGAGATTCGAGTCGAGCTCGCGAGATTGTGGAACGAAGTGCTGATCCAGCGCTGTTCCGGATACTACCAACTGAGCCGAAGCGCGAAGGGAAAGAGCGCCGGCAACCTGACGCTGATGAACAAGCTGGCCTTTTCCGATTTCGCGCAGAGGGTTTCGGACGTCGCCCTGAGGATCATCCGGGGGGACGGATTGTTGGAACCGGGTCGGCGTCGTGGTGGAAACGAGAAGTGGCTGAATCAATGGATGGGATCGCTGGGCCTTTCGATCGCCGGGGGAACGTCCAATATCCAGCGAAACATCATTGCAGAGCGTGGGCTCGGACTTCCGCGAGATGTCGTGGGGGATCGTTAGGGAGTCGGTTCGATGGATTTTGACCTGTCGAATGAGCAGGAGATCCTCCAGGAAACGGTCGACAAGTTCATCGGGAACGTCTGCCCGATCACGCGGGTCCGTGAGCTCTCCGAGCGTGACGATCCGTACGACGAAGAACTCTGGGATCGATGCGTCGATCTGGGATTGGGTGGCCTTCTCGTACCGGAAGAATACGGTGGCGCGGGGCTGGGTCTCCTCGATGCAGCGCTCGTGGTGGAATCTCTCGGCCGTGGCGCGGTCCCGAGTCCCTTCATCGAGCACACTGTTGCGGTCCTCGCGCTCCGCCTGGGCGGAAGTCGGGAACAGAAACGGAAGTGGCTGCCCGGCATGGCTCAGGGTGACGTTCGGGGCTGCGTTGCCCTCGGTGAGCAGGAAAACGCCTGGTTCGGAGATCGATGGACGACACGCTTCGATTCCGGGGCCGGAGGTCGAGAGGGTGTTCGCGGAACGAAGGCTCCGGTCTCTTTCGGCGCTGGCTCGGATCTCGTCGTCGTAGGGACTGCGGGCGGTGGCCTGGTCCTGGTCGAAGGAGCGGATCCTGGCCTCCGTTTCGAGCGGATCGACGGAATCGACCGTACTCGGAGGCTGGATCGACTCGAGATCGAGGGTGCATCCGGTTCCGTCCTGTCGGCGCGGGATGGAATCGCGTCACGGGTGGTCGATGCGTGGCTCGTCTTGCTGGCGGCGGACGCATTCGGGGGGGCAGTAGCGTGTCTGGCCCGTTCGGTCGCCTATGCCAAGGAAAGAGAACAATTCGGAGTCAAGATCGGCTCTTTCCAGGCGCTCAAACATCAGCTCGCGAACATGGCGCTCGAGGTGGAGCCGGCCCGAACACTCTACTGGTACGCCGCGCATGCATTCGACCGGGAACTGGCGGACGCTTCGTGTGCTGCGGCCGCCGCCAAGTCGGCGATTTGCGACCGGTACCTTCGGATCGCTCGTTCGGCTGTCGAAGTCCACGGGGGAATCGGGTACACGTGGGAGTGTGATATTCAACTCTTCCTGAAGAGAGCCCTGTTCGATGGTCTCTACCTGGGAGACTCGCGGGTGCACTATCGGAGGATCGCAGAATCGTCGGGCTGGTGAGCTTCCCCCGACTCGGCGGATCACCGTGAATCGGGCAGTCCGCCGAAGACGCCGTATCCCTTGTCGAGCCGATCCTCCCTCGGAACTTCGATGACCCGTTCACGCCGGAAGGAATCGATCTCGTCCTCGCCGTATCCGAGTTCGCGAAGGATTTCTTCCGTGTGTTCACCCAGGGAAGGAGCCGTCCGGAGGACGGCGTAGGGTTGGTCGGCCACGATGGCCGGCTGGCCGATGTACAACGTCGGGTTGCCATCGGGGTCGGCCGCGTAGTGGAACACTTCCCTCGATCGGAGCTGGGGATCGTCGAGCAGATCCTGGATGCCGTCGTGAGTCGGACCGATGGGCAATCGGTGCTCGGCGGCAAAAGCCATCCATTCTTCCTGGGTTTTCGTGTGGATGATTTCCTGCAGGGTCCGACGGAGTTGGAGCCCGTGGGTCTGGTCGATCAGATCCGGGCGATCGACGAGCCGACAGAATTTTTCCCAGAACTTGGTTTCTTCCGGGCAGAAGAGGATGAACCGGCGGTCTCGGGTCTCGTAGTGCTGGTACCGCGCGATGGCAGGATCGGAGAGTCGGTTCTCGGGACGGGTTTCGGCTTGCGATTCCTTTTCGGCGCGGGCGCCGATCCACGCGTTGGCGATGACGGCATCCGCGCTGGAGACGTCGATGTAGCAGCCCGCGCCGGTCCGTTCGCGGCGGGCAAGACCTGCCGCGATGTGCATGGCGGCATAGACCGCGCCCGTGGACGTGCCTTCGCCCCCAGACAGGAGCGTTCCAGTCCGCACTCGATTCCGGCAGCTCGGATGGGTGAGGCCATCGCTACCCATTTCGACGGGTATCGAGCCGGCCATCGCATCCATCATCTGGCCATGTGTCGGTATTCGTGCGTAAGGACCCGTCGCACCGAATCCCGTGTTCTGGCAATAGACGATCGACGGTTTCCTCTCGCGGAGCTGCTCGTATCCCAATCCTAGTTTTTCGTTTCGATCCGCGACGGCATTCGTCACGAAGACGTCGGCCGTGTCGAGAAGTCGATAGAAGATCGATCTTCCCGCTTCCATGGCGAGAGAGAGGGAGAGACTTCTCTTCCCCTTGTTTGCCTGGACGTGAAGGGGGTATTGATTGCCGAGGCGCAGATAGTCCCCCAGGAAAGGGCTCTCTACCTTGATGACATCGGCTCCCATATCGGCCAGATGCATCGTGGTGCTCGCACCGTTCAAGAGCATCGAAGATTCGATGACCCGATAGCCTTCGAGTAGGCGACTCATTCTTCCCCTTGCCTGCGACTCGGCCGATCGATCAGCGGGTGCCGGCGGTCCATATATGAGTATACTCTTATATTCAAATGAGTGCATGTTTTGGAACCGGCCGGTCGATCGATTCCGCCTCCCGGAGGCGATTTCATGACGCGAGGCCGCTGGGAGGAACCCTTGGATGGGCCGATCCGTCTTCGTTGTAGGTGTCGGAATGACCGAATTCGTGAAACCCGGGAGTCGGGGTTGGGACTATCCAGACATGGTTCGAATCGCCGGACGAGCCGCCCTCGCGGATGCCGGATTGGCGATCGAGCAGATCGAGCAGGTTTCCTTCGGTTATGCGTCGGGGCCGAGCACGTGCGGAGAGCGGGCCTTCCACGAACTCGGGATGACCGGGATTCCCATCTACAACGTCAACAACGCCTGTGCCAGTGGATCGACGGCCCTTTTCATGGCCAAGCAGTTCGTGGAGGGAGGGCTGTCCGAGTGCGTGATGGCGGTGGGTTTCGAGAAGATGCAGCGCGGGTCGCTGGCGGTCGGCGAGCTGGATCGTGAGCTTCCGGCCCAACGCCATCTCGATATGACGAGTGATCTATGCGGATTCACGGACGCGCCACCCGCAGCGCAATTCTTCGGAAATGCGGGAATCGAATACATGAATCGTCATGGCTTGAAGCCCGAACATTTCGCGAAGGTCGCGTTCAAGAACCACAAGCATTCCGTAGACAACCCCCTTTCGCAGTTCCGGCAGGAGTACACGCTGGACGAGATTCTCGAATCCCCGAGAGTCTTCGGTCCGCTGACGCGACTTCAGTGCTGTCCGACTTCGGATGGATCCGCGGCGGTGATTCTCTGCTCGGAAGATTTCGTGAAGCGGAACGGGCTCGGGGACGGTGCCGTGGAGATCGCAGCGATGTCGATGCATACCGAGTTCCCGTCGACTTTCGGGGATCGAAGCATGGTCAAGCTCGTCGGATTCGATATGGCGAGATCCGCTGCCGCGGAGGTCTATTCGGCTTCGGGAGTGAGGCCCGACGACATCGATGTCGTCGAACTTCACGATTGTTTCAGTTCGAATGAATTGCTGACCTACGAGGCGTTGCGCCTCTGCGAGGGCGGTGAGGTGGGCGACTACGTCGATTCCGGTGCGAATACCCATGGCGGGCAGCACGTCGTGAATCCCTCTGGTGGGTTGATCTCGAAGGGGCATCCCATCGGGGCCACGGGGATCGCGCAATGCGTCGAACTCTGTTGGCAACTTCGTGGTGACGCGGGATCCCGACAGGTCGAAGGAGCCAGAAACGCTCTCCAACACAACGTGGGACTCGGGGCAGCGGTGGTGGTCGCTCTCTACCGGAAAGGATGAGATCGACTCGAGAGATTCAGGAACCCTCTCGAAGGATCATCTCCGTCAAGGCGGGACGCAGCACCTTCAACGTGGAGTTCCTGGGGAGTTCCGGGAGCAGAGCGATCCTGGTGGGAACAGCGTAGGGCGCGAGATCGTCTTTGACGTGCCTTCTGATCTCGTCGGCGCTCAGAGAGGAGCCCGGCTCAAGGACGACGCCGGCAATCGGGACTTTTCCCAGGCGTTCGTCGGATACGGCGACTGCCCCTGCGTCGTGGATTTCAGGGTGGGATCTGAGCGTATCTTCCAGTTGACCCAGGTCGATCTTGAAGCCACCGCGGATGATGACATCGTCGGCTCGGCCGTGAATGTAGAGGTAGCCGTCGGAATCGAGTCTCGCGAGATCATTCGTCGACGTGAATGTCCCCGCATCGTTGGAGACCGCATTGTGGCCGGTCCTGACTTCGAGGATCCCGATTTCGTCGGGACCGAGGATCGCGCGCGTGTCGGGATCGACAATGCGAAACTCGACGCCCGGATGAGGTCGTCCAACCGAGTCCCGCTTCTGATCACCCCATTTCTTGTAGTCACGATAGGTGAAGCTACTGAGTCCGCCGGCAAACTCGGTCGCTCCATAGGCTTGAAGAAGGGGAATTCCATAGGTCCCCTCGAAGCGCTCCGCGAGAACGCGGGGCAGGGGCGCCGTGCCGGTCGAAATGACCTTCAGGGTCCGGAGTCGGCTCTTCGGGATCCCGGCGTCAAGGACCATCCGGATGGCTGCAGGCGGTAACGATCCGGCGATCACGCGGTGTCTTTCGACGCGATTCGACCACTTCTGGGCATCGAAGCGATCGAGAAGAACCAGCTTTCGGCCCTGGGTGACGGTCATGAGCAGACCAAAGATTCCTCCGATATGGGATAGAGGGGTCGCCGCGATCGAGACTCCACTGCGCAGGCGCGTGACCGGGGGGGTTCCGGCTCCAGAAGTCTGTTGAGCCTCCAGCACCGTTGCGAGCAGGTGCTCTTGGCGGATCCGGATCCGCTTCGCGCTGCCGGTGGTGCCACTGGTGGTCATGTCGATATCCGAGGAGGCCGACTTCATGCGATCAGCCGGACTCCGATCTCTCTGCAGCTTCGATGGGGCGGCGGCGACTTTCACGGACTCGTGCGGGTGAGTGGGGAGTTCTAGGACGAGCGCCCCGTGGTCCGCTGCAGCACTGACCAGCCCGGGTCGGCGCAGGTCCTCGGCCGTGCCGACGACGACCTCGTGTCGAACCCGATCCAGCTCTGTGAGCACCGACTTGTCTGAGAGCATTCCGTTGATGCTGATGTAACCGCGACTGCTCGCCAGGCGGCTGAGGATTGCCGCGGCGACGGCAGGCCGGTTTCTCACCAGCAGGGCGACGTCGGAATCGGGGGACATTCCCGCCTCGTCGATGAGGCGGGCGATCTCGTCTCCGACTCGCGACAGCGCATTCCAGGACCACCAGAGTTCATCGTACTCGATGGCCTCCTGGTCGCCCCCGATGGAGAAGATCGCGGAAACCCGTTCGGAGAGGCTTTCTCCATCGCCCAACTCCATGTCTTTCATTTCCATCACCCTCCATGTCTCCGTGATCTTCCTGATATCGGATGCAGCGGCTGCGGGCTCGATCACGAGGCCGAATCGGGTTTTAGCTTGAACAAGGATGAATTCCGGCTCGTCCGACGGCAAAGGGTTCGGTTGCTGCCGGTCCGAGGTCGACCCCGACTCATGCCCCACCGTTCCCTCGAGGGTGGATCACGCGGAAACGATGGGGCAGGACTGTGCGTCGGAGTTCGCAGGATGATGTTCGGCGTTTTCGACGCGCTTCTTCTTCTCGAGAAACGAAAAACGAGAATCGTTCATGCAGCTTGCGCCGTCCTCTTTCGCCTGGCGAACAAGATGCTCATGACGACGAGTCCGGCCCCGAGGCTGGTCAAGGAGCCGGGTTCGGGCGCGAACTGCATCTCCCACTGCCAGATGAAGGGGATTCCGCTCAGACCTCCGGTAATCGATTTTCCGCCCGCCAGAGTCGGAGTGACGAGCTGAATATGGCGTTGACCCATCGAGGTGATCTCGTCGATCCCCGATCGGGCGAAGGAATGCGAAAGTGTCGCCTTGGAGCGAACGCTCGCGACTCCTGTCGTCCAGGGATTCCCCCAGAATTTCGAGAAGTTGGTCAACATGAACGATGGGACGGCCGTATGTACGAACTTTCGGAGAGTCACGTTGGTCGAGGCCGCTCCAGCGATGGCCCCGCCGTAGGTACCTGTCTGCACGAGATTGCCGGGCGGCGTCGCGACGGAAAGAATGATCTTGTTTCCGGTACCGACACGAAGGAGATTGATCGACCCACCGAACTGACGCGGTCCGGCCGTGACCTTTTGTCGGAAGGTCGCGGTCGGTCGAGGGGAAAGGGCTGGGAAGGTGACGACGGAGCCGCTCTGGTTGATTCCGGTCGTATGCATGAAGGAGGCCTGGCCCGACGCCAGGGGGTTGGACGTAAAGTTGCCCGGGCCTGCACCAGAGGCCAGAACGCCTGAGTTCAGGCGACCGTTGTACATCGTCGTGATCTGGACGATGTTCGGGGGAAGGCTCATGATCGAGGCAGACGTCATCCTCGAGAAGATCCCGGTCCGTGTCAGTGAAATCGGGTCGCCCACAGCGCTTCCGGCCATGACGACGGCGCCCCAGGTCTGTGTCGGGACGAGGGGTTTCACGCCTAGCAACCCGGGAAAGAGGATTCCGGTGCAGGGACATGTTCTCGACCCTGCAGCGGTCGGGCCCGGGTTATCGTTCGCGTTCAGGTTGGCGAAAATCGTGCCATCGACGAGCCTGGGGACGACTTGTGCATTGGCGGTCGAGCCTAAGCCGAGAAGCATGATCATCGCCAGCGCAATGACCGAAAGTACGAACCGGTTCGGGGGCAGTGGAAGAAGTCTTCTAGGTCTCATCTCTGAACTACCTCGTGTTTTTGAGTCTTCGAAACACTGGATTCGACGTATCGTCTGGCTGGATCGAAACCAGCAAAAGGGACACTCTAATAGTGGTCCGCAGAAGTACCTATCTCATCTCCGATGACGAAGGTCAAGCACAATATTGAAAATAAGTGCATTCAATTCGAGGCGAATGCCCCGAACGGGTGGAAAAATGATCGCATCCCGTCCGGAATCAGGCTACTCATCTTTTGGGAGATGATTTTGAGATCTGTCCTTTGCTCGAATTCGGCCATTCTCGACGAGCTGTTGCCCACTGCGTTCCGGTTCGGACTGCTTCTCGCTGTCTCGGTGGTCTGGCTTGTCCCCTCGGGTGCGTCGGCGGGCGATCGCTCGCAAACAGGCGCCTATTTCTCCGCCGCAGGTGTGTTCGGTATTCCAACAGAATTGAAGGACGAGATCGAGCTGAGCTTCAACCCGGTCGTGGGGGGCGGCAACGCGGGGCTGGGCGTCCAGGTCAAGCCGGGTTGGGGCGTGAACGGTCGTGTCGGATACCGGTTTCATCCTCGATTCGCCGTGCAGCTGCAGGGCGAATGGATCTCGACCTTCGAGATTGCAACATCGAAGGGACGGCGCGAGGAGCCGAGAGGGAAGCAACAGATCGAAGACATCGAAACATGGGTGGCGACGGCGGATGCCAGATTCTTTCTCCTCACGGGTCGGGTCCAGCCGAACCTGGCTCTGGGCATCGGGGCCATGGGGATCGACGTCAAGAATCGCTCCAGCGCCGGTCGAGGTGGTACGCCGTCGGTGACATCCGATCGCTCCGATGGGACGGACCTTGCGGCTCGCATGGGGGCAGGTGTGGATTTCGTGCTGAATCGGAACTTCTTCGTCGGGCTCGACGTTTCCTATGTCATTCCGACCGGCGAGATCCAGGATTTCGATTATGTCTCGATCGTATTTGGTTTCGGGCTCAGATACTGAGGAGCATTCTGGTGCGTCGAACTGGGAATAGGCCAGGCCCGAAGATCCGAGCGATCGGTGTCTTCGTTTTGATTCTCGCCGGGGTGCTGACGACTGTATCCCGCGTAGCGCAGAGCGACGATTCGACGACAGACGATGCGTGGGCCGGAATCGAGGAAATGGTCGTCATCGGAGTTCGCGCGATGGCACCAATCGAGGTGTCCGATTCGGCACTGGAGTTTTCGGGGCTGGAACTCGAAGCGGCGAATGTCGCGGACATATCGGATCTCGCGGATTTTACGCCGAACCTGGAGATCAAGACCGGTGCGAGTTCCGTCTCAAATCCGACGATCTTCATTCGGGGGATCGGGCTCGCCGACTTCAACTCCAATGCGGCCTCGTCGGTCGCCGTCTACAACGATGGTGTCTACATGAATTCTCCGATAGGCCAGTTGTTCCAGCTCTTTGATACGGAAGCAGTCGCCGTGCTTCGAGGGCCTCAAGGCGTTCGAAACGCCCGCAACGCTACGGCTGGAGCCTTGATCGTCGAAGCGCGAAAGCCGGAAGGGAACGGCGAATTCGAGGAGAGGGCGTCTCTGACATACGGAAACTATGACTTCGTTGAATTCACGGGAGCTCTTGGGTTTCCGATCGTTCCAGGAACGATCGAGTCACGGTTCTCGGGTCGGTTGGCCAGGAGAGACGGCTATCTGACGAATCGGTGCTCCGTCAATCCGAACAATATGCTTGGCGCGCCCATATTCAGCCCGGCGGGGCAATGCAGGCGGCTCGCCCTGGACCCACCCGTTCCGACCGGCCTCAAGAAGAACGTGGGAAGCATCGACGATTGGGCAGCGCGTTCCATCTTTCGTGTGAGCCCGGCGGATGCTCAGGAATGGCTCGTCAACATTCACGGTGGGCAGAGTCGAGGCGACGCCTTCCAGTTCCAGTCACGAGGGATCCTCGGAGTGTTCGACGGGGCAGGGCGTGATCGCCGCGGATACCGGGATGCCGATCGGGATGCCTACGCAGGCGACTACGATCTCGTCAAGCCCGAGAAGATCGATCTTCTCGGTGCCAACGTGACTGCCTCATTCTCTCCGGGGGGAATCCGGATTGAATCGATCAGTGCCTACGAGGGCGCATGGAGGGACGTCGAGAGGAACATCGACGGAGGGCCACGACCGACCGCGAGCAATCGATTGAAGAACAAGGTATGGCAACTGAGCCAGTCGATCGAAATCGAATCAGCCGACTCGAGCCGATTCGAGTGGTACGTCGGTGCGTTCGCCCTCTATGAATCTCTCGAGCAGGATCAGACCATATTCACGAAGTTGACACCGAGCGGCTTCGATCAGGACCAGTCGTTCGAGCAGAAGACCTGGACCTGGGCGATCTATGCCGGTGGAACCTTCGACCTGACGGACTGGCTCCACCTGGGTGGCGGCATTCGATACAACTGGGAAAGAAAGGACTTCTCGATCTATGCTGCCCCTCGGATCCCAGATGGATTCGATGCGAGCGCGTTTCCCCCGTCGCTGAACTCCCTGGAATCGAACGTCTGGCAGGAACCGTCCGGCGAGTTGATTCTGACCTTCGACGTGACGGAGGACGCGAGCCTGTATGCGAAATACACGAGAGGCTTCAAGGGGGGGCACGTCAATGGCGGGGCCATCCTGAGTGGGCAACTCGTCGACGCTGTCGATCCAGAGAGCAACGACTCCCTCGAAGTCGGCCTGAAGAGTGCATGGCTCGACGGAGAGATCACACTCAACGCGGCATTCTTCTACTATTTCTACAAGAACTATCAGGTGTTCGCGGTCCAGAATACGCCCGGTGCCTTTCCCCTTCCCCAGCTGCTGAACGCATCGGAGGTCCAAACGAGGGGGATTGAAGTGGATCTGAGGACGCGTCTGGTTCCCGGCCTCCAGTTCGATCTCTCGTTCGCGATTCTGGACGCGATCTTCGAGGATTTCGAGGTGTCCCGATCATTTCGCCCCCTCAATTGTCCGGGGGATCCGAACCCGAACTTTTGCGAAGCACGCTTCGAGCAGCTGGAGTTCAGTGGGAATCCGGTCGTTGCTGCGCCACCGTACAGCATCACCGCGGTCGTCGCCTATGAGATTCCCTTGGGCAGGTTTGGGACTCTGAAGCCCCATGTCGACCTATCCTATCGCGGCAAGACCTATTTCACGCCGGGAAGGCAGGTGCTGTCCGCAACGGGGGCCCGAGCCCAGAAGGATGAAGCTGCATCGCAGGCTTCGTACGGATTGGTCAATCTTCGGCTCGGATACACGACGCCGTCGGGCGAGATCGAGCTGGCGGGATGGGTTCGGAATGTCACCAATGAGGTCTATCTGATCAACTCGCTCGACGTGACTTCTGCTCTTGGGAGCTATCTCGACATTCATGGACAACCCAGGACCTACGGCGTGACTCTCTCCCTGAACTACTGACTTCAAACCATGGCGGTCTCTCAGATGCCCAAAGCTGTTCAACCTTTCGTCGTATTGTTCTCGATTCTGCTCGCGTTCCTGATCGGCCGGCATTTTGACGGGAGTCCGCCGGGCATTCGGGAAGATGATGCTGGCCCTCTTCGACCAGCGGATCTGATCGGTTCAGCATTGAAGATCGAGCAGGGACGGGCAGATCGGGCACGACGGCTGGGTCAGGCGTTCGTGGAGATCGACGAATCGAACGTCGATGCGATTGCCGATCTGCTCGGTCGTTCCATCGATGATCTGGCGCCGTACGAGATTCGCATGTTCGTCGACGCATGGGCGCGTTTCGACAGCCGCGCGGCTCTGGAGCAGGCGATGAGTTGGCCCTCCGGTGGGGCTCGCACGGCCGGAGCCTCTCGCGCGGTGTCGTTGATGGCTCGGCGGAATCCGGTCGAAGCGAAACACGTCGTTGTCGACATGCTTTCGGATCAAGAGGGTTCTCTGGGTGTGATACTCGTACGGGAACTCGCCAGAGGATGGATCCACAACGGTGATCTGGAGGGCGCAGGGCAATTCATTGAAGAGATGCCTCCGAATTTCGATCGCGAGGTGCTCACGTACGAGCTCGCGGAAGCGATCTTGAGCGAGGAGGGCCCCGACGCGGTCAGGCGATGGGCAAGCGCGGTTCCGGAGAAGGCCGAGGCGAACTACAAGGGTGTGGCGTATCGAAAAGCAGCGCTGGTTCTGGAGCCGGCCGATCGCGAGCGTACGATCGCGTGGTTGGAGGAGGATGTCGATCGCTGGTTCGGAGGCGCCGGAATGCGGGTTCTCGCTCGGAAGTGGGCGACGAAAGAGCCCGAGGCGGCTCTCGTGTGGGCGAGCCGGCTGCCAGAGGGGCGAAGCCGCCATTTCGCGGTGAGTTTTGCGTTTCAGGGGTGGTACGAGAGCGACCCGGAAGCAGCTCGAGAATGGCTCCTGAACCAGACTGAAGGAGAACCGCTCGATCCGGCTCGAGCACAACTTGCCAACTATCTGGTCGATCGGGAGCCCGAAGCCGCCGCCGTCGTCGCCAGGGGCATGGCCGACCCGAAGCAAAGGCGCAGGGAACTGGTCAATATCATCGGCAAGTGGATGAAGGAGGATCGTGCGGCCGCAGACGCATGGCTGGAACGCGATGCCGATTCCGGGGCGCTTCGGGCCGAGATCGAGGCGAGACGGCTTCGGCGCGCAGGCGGCCGCGCGGTGCGAAGGTCGAGTGCGGAGTCGACGAGCAGGTCACCCCTTTCCGGTCGGGATGGAATCCAGCCGAATTCGGCAGCGGGTGGGGACCGATCTGGATCGGTGGCCGCGGAGGAGGAAACATGAGAAAGGGATTGATCGTCGCGACGACTGGCTTCCTCGCTCTGGCAACGACGGCATGCAAACCGTTGGATCCCGTCGCCGAGGTCACTGAGCTGGCACGCGATGGTGACCCGGCGGCGGCATTGCAGAGAGCGCGGGAGCTGCTGGACGAGAACCCGAACCAGTCGGAATTGCAGATTCTTTACGGTGATCTCCTGGTCGGCGCAGGCGAGTCCGTGCTGGCAGTCTGGCCTCTGCGCAAAGCTGCGTCCGATCCCGAATACGCGGTTCCCGCCGGACTCGCGCTGGCGAAGGTGTTGCTCGCAACCGGAAACGCCGATGATTCGGTCGTCGCCGCGACGGAAGTTCTCCGACAGGACAGCGAGAACGAGACGGCCTTGGCGATTCGAGCAAAGGCCTATGTCCAGGCACAGCGGGAAGTCGAAGCACTGGAAGATCTCGATCGTCTTCTCGACAAGGATCCGGATCGACTCGATACGCTCGTCACCAAGTTGACGGCGCTTCTGGAGCTGGAGAGAGCGACTGAAGCGGCAGGCGTGTTCGACGACATTCGGGCGAGACTGGATGCAGATCCTGATGCGTACGAACCGGAATTCCGGGGGCGGATGTGCGTGGTCGAGGCACGCTTCACTCTCGAGAGTGGGGACCAGGAAGGTTCGAAAAGCCTCATCGAAGCCTGTCTGAAACAGTTTCCGGTCGATCCACTCGTGTTGCGCGGCGCCGTCGAGTACTATCTCGGAGCCGGTCGGCCGGAACGCGCTCGTGAAATCCTGGAGGCGGCTCATCGCCTCGCTCCGGAAGATCCGAACATCCGCTCTGCCCTCATCCAGCGGCTGGAGAAGGACGGATTCCTTGCCGAAGCGGAATCGATGCTGGTCGAAGCAGCAGAAGGCGGCGCAGGGTCTGCCAATTCGTCGTTCGCTCTCTATGATTTCTATTGGAGGCACGGGAGATTCGAGGAAGCGCGATCTGCTCTCGAAGATGCGATGTCCGGAATCGAGGACGTTCCGACGACGATTGCCCTCGCCTATGCCGACACGCTGATCGAAGTCGGAGAACTCGACCGCGCCCTCGATCTCGGTAGGGATCTCGAGCCCGGCTATCGAGAACTGGTCATCGGAAGAGTCTTGTTGGCGAAAGGCGACGCGGCGGCCGCTCTCGAGTCTTTCGAGTCGGGTATTCGAGCATGGCCGGACAACGCGACGGTCCGTTGGCTCGCGGGGCAGGCCGCCGATCGGCTCGGTCGCCTGGACCAGGCCGCACAGCACTACCTGGAAACGGTACGAATCGAAGAAACGGAAAAACGCCCGGATCGTACGGACGCTGCCTGGCGTGTCGCTCGCTTCCAGGAGGCGATGGGATTCTTCGACGCGGCGCTCAATTTCGTCCAGATCCACATCCTGCACAATCGATTCGATCCCGAGGGCTACAAGATGGCCGCTCGGCTGGGCAGTCGGTTGGGATCCCAGGAGATCGTTCGGGGTGCCTTGCTCACCCTGGCCAACCTGGAAGGACAATCCGCGGTCGCTCTGGCCATGCAAGCCGGTTTCATCCGTGAGCAGGCCGGGCCACGGGCAGCCATCGATGCGATCGTCGATTCGGGGCTGGATCTGAACGATGCCGCGAACATCGCAGCTCTCGATGCCGTGATCGAATTCGAAATGGAGTCGGGGCATCGCGAGCGAGCGTCGAGGAGGGCGCGCGAAGCGCTCGAAAACGCCCGTGATAGTGCCGATCTCCACGCATTGTACGCCGATCTGCTCAGGCGTATCGGGATGCGGGCCGTCGCCGAGGAGGAGTTTTCGAAGGCGATCGAGATCGATCCGGACAACGTCCGGGCGCTCAAGGGTCAAGCCAGGCTCGCGTCGGTTCAGGGTCGGATCGACGAGGCGGTCCGGCTCTTCGATCGGATCTCGGCGTTGGAACCGGCGTCGTTAGAAGCAGCCTATGAGGCGGCGAAGCTGCTGCTACGGGATCCCGAGCGCACGACCGAGGCCGAAGGGCGCTTGTCCGCGCTCCTGGTGAAGGATCCCCTGAACGTCGCCGCTGCCCGAGATCTCGCGGTGCTTCTCTTTTCCCGAGACGGTCCCACCCCGGCCGCCCTGGCGGCTGCGACGAGGGCGGCGGTGTTCGGAGACGCGAGCGCCCTGGAACTGAAGGGCCGAATCGAGCTGGCCCGGGGTGACGGACGATCTTCGGTCGAGACGATGAAGAGGGCAATCGCGACGGGCCGTACGAGCGGGGCGACCTACTATCAGCTCGCGAATGCGTTGCTTTCGATCGGGAGGGATTCCGAAGCGGTATCGGCACTCAGGTCGGCTATCGAAAGCGGCGGCTTCGAAGAGGTCGAAGATGCACGGAACCTCATCTCCCGTATCGAAGAAAGACTGGAGATCGTCCAATCGGGAACAGGGTCATGAAGGCGGATTCCCTCCGATCGCGATGGTTTCTCGCTGTCGCGCCCCTTTCGATTGTCATTCTCTTCGTTCTTACCCAGTTCGATTTCGTGCCGCTGCGCCCGGGCGGAACGGTGGAGGATCTCACGTCCCTGAAGGAGAGGGACGACGTCAACGTCCTGTTCATTCTCATCGACACCCTGCGAGCGGATCGTCTGAGTTGCTACGGATACGAACGAGAGACGAGCCCGAACATCGACGCGCTCGCTCGCAATGGAATTCGGTTCGCGAACCATCGATCGCAGTCTTCTTGGACCAAGGCTTCGATGGCTTCACTCTGGACCAGCCTCTATCCGGCGCGAACGGGAGTCCTCCGGTACTCACATGCAATCCCGGAAGAGGCGATGATGCCAGCCGAGGTATTGAGGGAGGCCGGGTTCCGAACTGCCGCGATCTGGCGCAATGGCTGGGTGGCGCCGAATTTCGGGTTCGCGCAGGGTTTCGAATTCTACACGCGGCCCGTGTCGAAGAATCTCCCTCGAGAAGCGCGGCGCGAGAATCCGGCGGTGAAGCTTCCGGGTTCGGATCTGGACGTGGCGCGATCGGCCGAAGAGTTCATGCGGACGCTCGAGCGGGACGAACGTTGGTTCCTGTATCTGCATCTCATGGATGTACATCAGTACGTGTCGGACCTGGAGTCAGCGAGATTCGGTACGACGTACAGCGATTTCTACGACAACGCGATTCACTGGACCGACCGGATCATCGGTTCCATCGTCGACACGCTCAGGAGGCGGAGGCTGCTCGATCGGACGATCGTCGTCATCGCATCCGATCATGGGGAGGCGTTCCTGGAGCACGGCACGGAGGGGCACGCACGGAACGTCTATGGCGAGGTGACCAGGACGCCGTTGATCGTGAGCCTTCCGTTCTCGCTCGAAGAGGGCATCGTCGTCGAAACGCCCAGCCAGAACGTCGACATCTGGCCGACGCTGCTGGAACTGCTCGATGGCACGCCCCAGCCCGAGTCGGACGGTCGATCCCTGGTTGCGGATATCCGATGGGCTGCGAAGGGCAGGCAATCCACCGGCGAGGAGCGGCTGCAGGTCTCGCATCTGGATGGTACGTGGGGCCGGATGAATCAGTCCCCGTATCAGATCATCGGAATCGCGAAGGGGCGCTATCGCGGGATCTCGAACAACGGAGACGACGAACTCTTCGAACTCTACGACCTCGAAACCGATCCCGACGAGCAGCACGACCTGTCCGACGTACTCGTCGAGAAGGCGTCGGAATTCCGATCGTGGGTTCGGGAATACGAGAACACGCTGGACTCGCCCTGGGGCGCGCGGGAAATCGAAGTCGACGACATGTTGCTCAATCAACTCAGGGCCCTGGGCTATCAGATCGAGTGAAGCCGGAGCCGGTGCGATGATCGGATCAGGAAACCGAGGGTCGCGGTTCTCGGGGCAACCCGAGGATCCCTTCCGAGATGCTGTTGCGCTGGATCTCGTTCGTGCCTCCTCCGATGATGTAGATCCAGGATGTCAGGTATTCGTGCAGCCACCCTTCTCCATCTTCCTCGTCGGAAGGTGCCTGGTTCGTCCAGAGGAGTCCCTGTAGACCCTCGGCGCGCAGGGCGGAGGCGGTGACGCGCCGAAGAAGTTCACTCTGATAGAGCTTGAGAAGGGATGCGACATGGCCGATCTCGCCCGTTTCGCGCAGTTCAGACAGGAGGCGCGTGCAAAATTCATCCAGCACCTCGGCTGCCGCGTACTCGGAAGCGAGTTCCTGGCGAAAATCCGACCATCCCGCTTCGTTCGAAAAAAGGAGGGAGCGATCTTGGGATTCCCGAATGAGCACCTGAATCCGTTCGCGTGTTTCTGCGGCGAACCCGAGAAAACCCGGGCCCCGCTCGTTGTTCAAGGTGGTTCGAATGATCGACCAGCCCATTCCCTCTTCTGCGAGAAGGTCTTGCTCCGGAACGACGACGTCGTTGAGGAAGATTTCGGCGAAACCCGTGTTTCCGTTCATCTGACGGATGGGGCGAATCTCGATTCCGGGACTGTGCAGGTCGACCAGGAAATAACTCAAGCCTTTTCTTTTCGGTGCGTCGGGGTTCGTACGCGCCGGTAGGATCGCGCGATCGGCCCGTGTCGCACCACTCGACCAGGTTTTCTGGCCGTTCAATACGAAAGAACGCCCCGATCGGACCGCGCTCGTCTGGATGTTGGCAAGATCCGATCCGGCGTTCGGTTCGGAAAATGCCTGGCACCAGATCGACTCGCCAGAAAGGATCTTCGGAATGAATCGGGACTTCTGTTCTTCCGAGCCGAATTCGCGTATGGCGTCGCCGGCATGGTGGAGCGCGCAGTAGAATGTTCGTGGAAACGGCGCTCGGGCTCGATTCATCTCCTCGGCGAGGACGAGCTGGAGTTCGACGCTCAGATCTTCTCCGCCATCCCGTCGTGGCCAGCGTGGGATCAGGTACCCGCCCTCGTGGAGTTCCCGCAACCACCATCGATCGAACTCGACGACGTTCCTGGCACGACGCTCGAGGCCGTCGGGCGGAAAATGCTCGGCGAGCCACGAGCGGAGACGTTCCCTGTATCGGGCGGATTCGGCCGAGTCTTCCGTCATGAGTCGTTCTGCTCCGTGGTCGGCTCTCGATCGACGAAATGGCTCAACATGCGATCGCGATGCCATGAGGAATCCCCGAAGAGGCGTTGATTCAGCTGTGCACGTTTCAGGTAGAGGTGTTGATCGTATTCCCAGGTCAGTCCGACGGCACCATGGATGCGGATCGCGCTTTCGGCGATCTCGAAATACGAATCCGACGCGATCGATTTTGCGAGCGAGGCGACGGTGGACGATTCGGGGTCCGCCAGCAGTCGTCGGCAGGCTCGCGCAGTCGCGGCCGAGCAGGTCTCGGTGAGAACATACATGTCGGCCAGGCGATGCTTGACGGCCTGGAAGGACCCGATCGGTCGGTCGAACTGGAAGCGAGTCTTCGCGAACGCAACGCTCGCTTCCAGGAGCTTCTGTGCCCCGCCCGCGCAATCTCCAGCGAGCCCCAGACAGGCGAGATCGGTCAGTCTTCCAGCGAGACGCCTGGCTCGTGACGGGTCGACGAGTTCGGCGGAGCGGGGCAGCTCGACGTTTTTGAGTTGCAGTCTTCCGAGTCTGCGCGTGAGGTCGGCCATTCTTCTCGGGGTTCGCTCGACTCCCGAAAGTCCGTGATCGAGCAGGTAGAACCCCAGTGTCCGATCGGCTCTGCGTGCCGCGACGATCGTAAAATCGGCGACGTGCAGGTCGGGAATGAAATCGGCCGAGCCGGAGAGCAGGACGATGTCCTGATGTTCGTCAGCCTCGATGGAGACTCCCGATCCGTCGGGTGGCGCGCCGGCGTCGGAGAGCGCGACGGTGCCGATTCGAGTACCCGCAGCGAGTTCGGGAAGGAGTCGCGCGTTCAGCTCGTCGTTTCCGGCCTCGAGGAGTGCGGATGTGGCGAGGAGGGCGCTTGCGAAGATCGGACAGGGGGCGAGTTGCCGTCCGGTTTCTTCCATGAGGATGACGATGAATTCCAGGTCCAGCCCGCTGCCGCCGAAGTCCTCGGGGATCAACGCGCCGCACCATCCGAGTTCCGCCATCTCCTTCCAGAGGATCGGATCGACGCCGGGACCGTCGTCCATGATCGCCCTTGCATGAGAAACGGGGCTTCGCTCTTCGAGGAAGGAACGGCATGTCTCTCGCACGGCCAACCGGTCTTCAATGCTCATCGACGCCGACATGCCCGGATCGCTCCTCTGCTCTTCTCGATCGCCGGGCCGGAGGCAGGAAGGCCGCGGGGCAACGCCGATGTCGGCTTCCTGCGCCCGGCCTCCGGCTGGCTCGCTCGAGCCCAGGTGACATTCATCCTAAAAGAGGATACTCTAATATTCTATTCGAGTTCCGCTGGAAGAGCAAGGTCGTTTCGCCGTGGCGACGGGGAGAAATCGGGACCATGAACGACAGAAGCCCTGACGAAGAGAAGTTCATCAAGGGT
>DRKE01000065.1 GCA_011051925.1 Deltaproteobacteria bacterium | reverse complement strand
GAGCCGGATCTGCCCTGGGTACTCGAAGAGCTCTTCGGGTACGCGCGTCGATTCGTGTTCGCCAACATCGCCTGCTATCCGGCCAAGAAATTCCTTCCGAACGGGAAGAACGCGCATTGCACGGTTCGATCGCCCGATTGGTGGATCGGATTGATCCATGCCGTGGCGATGCGGCACACGGAGATCTCCTATCGTTTCCAGCTTTCGACCCGGACGGGGCCGCGGAAGAAATTCGGCGGGCTCTACGGGAAGAGGACGCTCGAACATCGGTCGATCGAGCGTCGGGCCTGAATCGCTCCCGGTCAAGGCGTTCTCGAGCCAGGACAGGACCGACCCCCCATGATTCCGGTTTCCGAACCGGGAAGGCTGCTACGCTGGATCGCGGCGGGGTGGGGGGTCGACATGAGAATCAGCTCCAATGGTCAGCGCAAGCCGAGTCGGCTCCTGCGGCTGGCTCAGCGCGGTCGAGCACTCGGCCAGGGGGCGACCCGGGTCGACGTCAGCGACGGGGAGCACTGCTATCGCTTCCTCTGCGAAAACCAGCAGACCCTGCGTCGGGCGACGACACTCCTCATCAAGGAGCCGGGGACGATCCGCTGGCTGAGGGAGCAGGCCCTTCCCGGGCGGGTCTTCCTCGACATCGGTGCGAATGTCGGCATCTACTCGATCTTCGCGGGGCACCATCTGGGCGATACGGGGCATGTCTATTCCGTGGAACCCCATCTGCGGAATGCCGTGGCCCTGATGGACAACATCGTCGAGAATCGGCTCCAGGATCGGATCTCGGTTCTTTCGATGGCGCTGTGCCGGAAGCCGTCGATCACGGAGTTCCGCTATCGCGAGTGGGGGACGGGATCGTCGCATAGCCAGCTCCAGAACGGGGACCCGATCACGAGACAGGCCGAGTCCGTCGCGGGCGAGCTGAAGGCGGCGACGACGGTCGACGTCCTGATCGGAGAGGAGTCGATCCGTCGACCCGACTTCATCAAGATCGACGTCGATGGGATCGAGCTGGCCATCCTCGAAGGAGCGCGAGGACTCCTGTCGGGGCCGCATCCGCCCCGCTCGGTCCAGGTCGAATGCGAGCCGAGCAACAACCAGCGGATCGAGGAGTTCATGTCGGACCATGGCTTCGACCTGCGTGAACGACACGCGACGATGGCCGGGGCGAAGCGGATCGCGCGGGGAGCCCAGCTGAAGGACCTGCCGCATAACGTGATCTTCGAGCCGCGAAGGCTTCATTGACGCGATTTCCGTCCGAAGTCCGATGGGCCCGGTGCGATCAGTGGGCATTCGGCCAGGGGAGCGCGGCCCAGGGCTCGTCGTCTTCCCCTTCCAGATAGACGGTCGGTTCGGCATCCCCGACATCCTTTCCGGGATCGACGCCCATGATCCGTGCCAGGAGCCGGGAGACGGGCAGCGTCGCTTCGAGATCGGTCTCGCGGTCTTCGGTGTCCGGAAACTTGACGGCGAAGAGCGTATTGAACGCGTCCCGAAGATCCCGCGGCCCGAGGGCGTCGCGATTCCCAGAGCGGGGTGCCACCTCGAAGATCCGTGAACCGTGATCCCCATGGAGGATGATCTCGGTCTCGGCCCACCGGCCATCCGCCTTCAGCTGGTCGAAGAGGGGCTCGAGCATGCGCAGTGCGCACGTCGCCTGGCCGAAATAGAGGGCGTAGCGCTCTCGACGGCCTTCCGGCGAGTTGTCCTTTTGGTAGAGCGGGTGGCTGCTCCGCCACTGGAGGGGGCGTTCCCGGAGTTGGCAGTTCTCGTCATGGACATAGGGGCTGTGGGGCAACAGGAGATGGGCGAAATGCGCGGTGCCCGGCGGCGCGGCGAGAACGGAATCCCGGAAACGAGCGAAGGAGACCATCGCCGCGATCGGCGCGACCGTTCCATCCCACTCGATGGGTTCGGGCAGGTCGAATCCGATCCGGCGCGCCTTGTCGCGCAGCCGGACACGGGTCTTCCCCATCCATTCGAAGAATCCGGGCAGATTGAGATACATGCCGAGCAGGACCGCGAGCTTCTCCCGACCGGGGAGGGCGTCTCCGCGCAGCCAGTCCGTTCCGTCGAGGCGATAGGTGAAGCAGGAAGCGAGGGGGACCGGCGACCGGGAACAGAAATCGAGATACGTGGATTGATGGACGTGGATCGCGAATCCCCGATCCCGAAGGATTTCGAAATAGGCGTTCTCGTCGAGGACATAGGGTCGTTTGCCGTGGAAGCGCTTCTCGGGCCGGGGGCCGGCCTCGAAGTTCAGGATGCCGGAGATGGAGCTGCGCGACGCGGCATACTCGGCGATCGCTTCGGGTTGAAGCCGGAAACCCCGGGAGACGAGCCGCTCGCGGATCTCGGCGTCGAGCGCTTCGCCCCCTGGCAGGTCGCGGGGGATCCCGGCGGGTCCGGTGAAGGCGTCGAGAATGATGTGGATGAGGATTCCGGGCGGAGCGGTGGGCGCCTCGGGTTCGGGAAGGTCGTTTTCCACGAGCGAGTGGTCACGCACCGTGTCCGCACGGGGCATCAGGACGCTCGACGCG